>NZ_JAGHQV010000034.1:0-69130 GCF_017744175.1 Thalassotalea sp. G20_0
TTTCGCCTGGCGACCATAGAAGGTTAGAACCACCTGATCCCATCCCGAACTCAGCAGTGAAATGACCGATCGCCGATGGTAGTGTGGGGTCTCCCCATGTGAGAGTAGGTCATCGCCAGGCACCATTCTTACCTAGAGTTCACTCAAGGCTGAAAATCCCGGTTGAGTAATCAACCGGGATTTTTTATGACCTGGAAAAAACTGATGCTTTCCATCGGCACAGGCGCTCAGCAATGAAATGACCGAACCCCGGGCGGCTACAACCGATGTTAGTATCCTTGAAGGAGGGTTAGTTGATCCACGCTTCATCATCATCATCAGAGTTAACTTCACCACCAGTTTCAATATACTGTCTTCTAGTAGTTATGGCATTTTTCAAGAAGGCATTATCATTATCATTATCCTCAGGCGATAAGAAATTTTTCAGGGCAGTAGCTATGTCAACTTCCTTGCTCTCTTGACCAGGTTGTTTAGAGTTTGCTGCGGAACTACCCCACTTTTCACCTTCCGGTGCTTTATCTTGACTTCGATCCTTAGCTGCATTGCTTTTCAAAGCGGATCTATCACTTTTTTTATTCTCAGGTACTTTCTTTAATGGTTTTCCTTTGCGAATATCCTTGAGAACTGCATTTCTTATGTCATCTTGATTTTTGACGCCACTACTGCCTTTCTTGGTCTGGCCTCCTACTGATGGTGGTGGTACTGGTTTGCTACCACCGGTTTGCCCTTTAGCACCAACGCTTTTTGTAGTGTTGCCAGCAGGTAGCGGTGGCGGAGGTGGTGGTGTCGGTACTGATTTACTACCATCGGTTAGGCCTTTATCTCCACCACTTGTTGTGTTTTCAGAAGATGGCGGTTGTGGTGCTGGTCGTGTTGGGCGTGTTGGGCGTTTTGGTGGTGTTTGTTCTTCGGGGCGTGGAGGTATTGGTGGTGTTTGTTCTTCGGGGCGTTGAGGTATTGGTGGTAGTTTATTTCCATTGGGGTGTATTTCAGCGTCCCTGTTCCCTGTAGTGTTGCTGTTACTGGGTATCGGTGGTAATACTTTTTTGGCTTGGAAGGTCTGTGGCTTTTCAGTAGCTGATTCCTGATGCAGGCCTGAGGGAATGTTTGCGTCAATACTGTCTTGAGGTACTTCAGCATCACTTACTGCTGGAGCTTTGTTACTTGAGTCAGCAGAACTGCTACTCAAAGAGTGATTATTGCTTTCATTCATTTCAGCGTCGGGCTTGGCATCAACACCGATGTGATCAGTTTTATTGGTTACTGGCTTTGCATGCAACATTCTCAGTTGTTTTGCTGTGTCAAGCTGTTGCGAAGTAACAGTGCTTTGCACTATATTGGCTTGTCGACGATACTTCTTGGCATTTTTTGTCTCATCCTTCGTGGCTTTTTGATATGCATTACTGGCCAGCTCACAGGCGGTGTGCGCAACAACCAATTGATCATAGGCTTCTTTCTGATCAGAGTTTTCTGTTACTGATTCTTGAACATGATTTTTGAGTTTTTTTATTTCCTTTTCAGGTAACCAGCCCCGTTCCTCAGACACAAGTTTTTTAAAGTGGCTATCAATGCAAGCATGATTGAAGGATTGTAAAGCCAAATTCGAATTGGTATCTGTTGGATCCAGGCTTTGTAGGCTTTCCCATGGTTTGGTTAATTCTACTCCTCTATAAGCAGTCAGGAATGCTTCAGGATGTGTGAGAGTTTCTGGTGTCATATTTTGTTGGTCTTTAAAATATATTTCGACACTGGAATTAAATTGTTTCAGCCTGAAAGTCAATGCTCCATACAGGTTTTTATATTCATTTTGTAGTCTTTTAAAATCATTAAATTTATTAGCTTCTATTTCTTCAAGTTTTTGGATTGTACCTTCTGTTTTTTTTCTTTTACCTTCTAATAAATTTTCATTATCTGCCGTTGCTTTCGCCTGATTTTTTATGATTTGAGAGGCAGTTGTTAGTTTTTCATTAAGTTTTGTAATTATTTTGGGTATTATTTCACGTTGTGCTTTCAAATCTTTTATTTGTACATCGGTACTTTTTACGACTTTGTCAAAATACGTGTCAGATTTTGTAGCAGCTTCTTCCAAGAATGGATATATTATTGATTTTCTTACTTCCATAATTTGATCTGATAAATATTTATTCTCTTTCAGGTTGTTTCTTGCCTTGCACAAAGTCGCTACTTTTTCAACATCTTCGGAAAACATGTCGATCATCGTATCTCTTAATACTTTTCTATGCTTTTTGCATAAGTTGTAATCAATCTTTTTGGCAGCCTTGTACAGACCTTTTACCACTTCACACTTTTGCTTGGTCAATTCAAGGGTATGAGTATTTTCTACACCAGGGTCAATGCTTCTGAGGTGATTTGGCATTTCCTCAACAAGTATTGCCATTTGAGCATTAATTTTTTTAATGAGCGGATCTGTTATTTTGGGTGGCAGGCGATGGTGATCTCCGAGTCTCTGTACTTCCTCGTGTAATTTAAGGAGTTTTTCTCCCGAGTTGCAGGATCTGATTTCATAAGAGAGATATCTCTTAACGTCTGATTGAACAAGCTTCTGGAATTTTTTATGGCTGATAAATTCACAGTCTTTTGGGATTTCGTCAGGAAGCTTCAATATGCTATCAATATGATCAGATGTACTTTGAACTTCTTGTGTTAAAAGTTTGACCCGTCTATTGGTTAAGGATGCTTGAAACTCATGCATTTTTTGACTGCGAGCATATTTTTCTGGATTAATTCGCTCTATTTTAAGGTAATTCTCAATCTTTCGTCCCCACTTGGAAACCAGCTTCCCATGACTATCCAATATTTTACTGTCCTTGCCTGATTCAATTCCAACGTACCTTGCTGGTTTTTGGTCAGGTAATTTTATCTGGTTATAGGAGGGGGGTGATATGCGTTGACTGTCCATGTCTTTATCCACAAATTACAAGTTCATTTGTGAATAATAGCGTACCTTAACTGGATCAATATAAGGGAAACTTTTAATCAAAATAATTTTTTATCTCAGGGCTAAGAGTCATATTTTTGGCAGACTTTATTTGATAAATAACTAATTAAATCAGCAGGTATTCCAATTGAATTGAACAAATAAATGTGGGCTAACGTTGAAGATATATATACCAAGAGTTTAGCCATCATGGAAAACCAACTACAAATAACCATAACCTTCCTGATCTATTTTATTGCCATGCTGGGGGTTGGTTATATTGCCTGGCAGAGAACCCAAAACTCTTCTGACTATTTTCTTGGCGGACGCTCACTGGGGCCGTGGTCGGCGGCATTAAGCGCCGGTGCTTCTGATATGAGTGGGTGGCTATTATTGGGCCTGCCGGGGTATGCGTTTGCGGCTGGTTTTGAGGCGATCTGGCTGGGTCTGGGGCTACTGGGAGGAACCTGGCTGAACTGGCTTCTGGTGGCCCGTCGTTTAAGAATATACAGTGCGGTTGCGAATGACTCTTTGACGCTTCCCGAATTTTTTTCCAACCGTTTCTCCGATCTGAAGTATATCCTGCAACCGGTCAGTGCGGGTTTTATCCTGATTTTTTTTCTTTTTTACACCAGTTCAGGATTGGTAGCCGGTGGCAAACTCTTTGAATCTGTTTTTGGCTTCGACTACCAGCTGGCGGTGATTCTTGGCATGTTGAGTGTGGTCTCCTACACCCTGTTTGGTGGTTTCCTGGCGGTCTGTTGGACCGATCTGGTGCAAGGCCTGCTGATGTCGGCAGCACTGCTGATTGTTCCGGTGACCGTGCTGGAAGTCACCGGTGGTGCCGGGCAGATGCTGACTGATATTAACCAACTGAACCCCCATCTGACCAGCATGTTCACTGATGTTCGGGGGGAAGCGCTTTCTGTTATTACGGTTTTGTCATTATTGGGCTGGGGGCTGGGGTACTTTGGCCAGCCACACATTATGGCGCGTTTTAAAGCGGTGCAGTCCAGTCATCAGCTAACGTTGGCACGGCGTATTGCGGTTTCATGGACTGGAATCTGTATGCTGGGTGCCTTGCTGGTTGGTTTGACCGGAATCATATATACCCAGCGGCAGGGATTGGTATTAGACGACCCGGAAGCTATTTTTATGCTGATGGTGAATACCCTTTTTCACCCGGTCATAGCCGGTATTCTCCTGGCCGCTATTCTGGCTGCCATTATGAGTACCGCAGATTCTCAGTTGCTGGTTTGTTCTACTGCGGTAGCAGAGGATTTTTATCGCAATATGCTGCGTCCAAATGCTACTCAGGGTGAGATGCTGATGGTTGGCCGTATGGCTGTTGTCGGTATAGCGGTACTGGCCACGGTGCTGGCACTAAACCCGGACAGTTCTGTACTGGAGATGGTGTCTTATGCCTGGGCAGGGTTCGGTGCCGCCTTTGGTCCTGCGCTGCTTTTTTCCCTTTACTGGAAGCGAATGAATGGGTTGGGAGCCCTTGCTGGTATTGTTGTGGGAGGGGTAACTGTGGTGGTATGGCGTTCGCTCAGTGGGGGAATTTTTGAAGTTTACGAGATTATTCCCGGTTTTATCGCGGCGTCAGTGGCAATAGTGGTGTTTAGCCTGTTGGGAAAAGCACCTTCTGATGCGGAGTCCGAGACCTTTCAGGAGGTGCAGACACTTGTGAAATCACCATCCCCTGACAATGGATAAGCAGGTTATTGACTAGTTATGGCGCGGATAACGCCAGAAGTTAGGGCTGAAAGGCAGTGTCAGGGTGGTATCCACACCGGCAAGAGAAGCTTCCGGATGATATTTGCTCAGATGGTAGCGCACCCGCTGCTCCTGTTGTCTGGAGACATCCACCATAATCAGATGTTTGCCTTTTACCAGATCATCGTGGAAGCGGGCCGTTTTGTAATTCTCGCGGGTGATCCCTGCCAATCCACCACTCCAGGCACCAAACATGGTAAAGACGCCAGCGACCACCAGAAGGGCGGGTAGCGGGATCTCTATCCCGATTGGGTTCCACCACTCAATCACTGTGGCCGCCAGCAGGCCGACAACACCACCAATGAGGGCTCCCAGTTCTCCGGAGTGAATGACATCGTTTTCCTGCAGCATATTGGCACTGTGAACCTGTTTGTGATACAGGCCAGCTTCGTTTCGGCTTAAAACATGGAGATGCCAGTTGGTGATACCATCCCGGTGCAGGTCTTCAGTAATTTTGGTGACGCTGTCCAGTGAGCCAGTCAGGTAGTAAAGACGTTTCATAATAAACTCCTGCTTTACTGCGCGCAGAATCTAAGAATAGAGTATAGATTATCCGGGAGGCTGCCTGAGAATAGATCACCCCGGTGCTATTCTTGCCAGGGCGTTATTCTAAGGTGGCTTCCCAGAGGCCCACATTGTTTTAGGTGAATTGACGATGAAGCAAATAAAAGTTGCAGTCAGAAAGAAAGGATCCCGAAGCGCTCAGGAATTCAGTGAAGCAGACAATGAGCTGAAGCAGACTCTGGAGCGACTGGCAAAAAAGGGATTGAACCCTATGCAGATGTGCCAGAAGTTGATTGAACACGAGGTGAAGCATCCCGGCGGCGGGGACTGGACCTACGACCGGGTCGTTGAGGAGTGTGAGCGGTTGAAAGTGTGATGCCCCGGCAGACGGTTGGCGAGGTTGCCTGAGCGCAACCTCACCATTTGCCGTTATTTTTTTGTGTCCTTCAGAAGATTCTGGAAGCGGCGCAGCTTCTCTTCCTGAGTCAGCTGAGGGACTGTTTGCGACGGCTCCTGAATAAGCGGGCTGTAATCCAGCGTTGAAGCTTCCACTGCTGTTTCCTGAGGTGTCGCGCGTTCCTGAAGCCAGGCATCCATCACATCAAGGGCCTCTAGCAACCCCTGATGTTCATCCGATACAGCCAGGTCTTCAGCATCCGCCATTTGGTTTATCTTTTTTACCAGGTTACTGCGAATCTGGAGAATTCGTTCCTCCGAGATCTGCTCCCTGTTCTGTTCCAGCCATTGTCTGGCTGACTCTCCGTTGGTGGCCATGGTGAATAGTTACCCGTGCTGATGAAACTGATCAAGGGTTCAGTTCTGCTGAAAGGCATGAATTTCAGCGTTGAAAAAAATGCAATGATAAAAAGTTACGTTGAAAAATTCATCTACTATTACCAACAGTTGGTTATACCCTTAGGGATGTCATGGCTTTTCTCGGTAAATACGATCCAGATACCGGTGGCCAATCTACGTACAATTTCGTTATCTTACGATGTCTTTTTTTTAACGATCTTATTGGCAGGATGTCTTGACCAGTGTAATTCAGGCTCAGTTAGCATTGATGGTGGAACAGTTGGAAAAGCTGTTATCTCAACCTGTGCCTGAAAAGCGGCTGGTCAGAATTGAGCTACCTTTCCCGGCCATTCACCTGCAGGGCTTTCTGGCGGCACAGGACTGCTGTGAAAAAGCGTTCTGGAGAGACCGGGAAGGCGATCATGCTATAGCGGCGCTCGGTTACAGCTGGTCAGAAACATTATCCTGTCGGCAGGACCTGGATTGTGCATTTGCCAGTGCTCACAAAATCCTGAGTCATTTGCCGGAGCCTATGAGCAGTCACTGCCTCTGCTACCTCTCCTTTGCGGATGATGAAGCGTCAATATGGTCTGCTTTTGGTTATGGAAGGGTCATCCTGCCACTGCTGGAACTGGTTCAGACTCGCAAGGGAACGGTGTTGGGTGTGAACCTCAGGTCTGACAATGCTTTGGAATACCATGGCAGTATTCGCAAAGCTCTGGAGATTATCGCAGCACTCAACTGCAGCCAGCAGTTACCCGGGGCTGACTTTACGTTTCAGCTCGCAGGTTACCAGCCAGACGTCAATGTCTGGAACCAACTGGTTGACAAGGCCCGGCAGGCGTTTGCATCGGGCGTGCTGGATAAGGTGGTGTTATCCCGGGAAACGTGTCTGAAACTTGAGGGGCATCTCTCCCCATTCTCATTGCTTTACGCATGGCAGCAGGCGAACCCGCATTCCTATCAGTTCCTGTTTCAGGGGCAGGGGCAAACGTTTTTTGGCTGCTCTCCGGAGCGACTGGTGAAGCGACTGGAAAATATTATTTCTACCGAGGCCCTGGCTGGTACCATTGTCCGCGGTCAGAACCTGCTTGAAGATGCTCAGCTGGCAAGCCTGCTGATGAGCGATGGTAAAAATATCCATGAAAATCGTCTGGTTCTGGATGATATCTGCCATAGGCTGCAACCCCTCTGTCAGTCCCTCGAAGCGGATCGCAGTCACTCGATTGTTAAACTGCGCCATATACAGCATTTGCGTTACCAGATTCGTGGCGTACTGAACCACGACGTGAGTGATCAACAGTTACTGGATATACTTCATCCGACCCCCGCAGTGGGGGGCGTTCCAAGAGAGGACGCATTCTCCTTTATTGCCGCCAACGAACCCTACGCTCGTGGCTTGTATGCCGGTGTGTGTGGGATTGTTGGTGTTCAAAAGAGTGATTTCAGTGTGGCAATTCGCAGCGCCCGTCTGGCTGATAATGCCCTGATGCTCTACTCCGGTGCGGGTATTGTGAAGGACTCGGTGGCCGACGAAGAGTGGTCCGAGCTGGACAATAAAATTGCCACGGTACTGGATATTCTTGATCATCAACAGACCGGTGATATCGCTGTATTTTCGGGTCAGGCAGAGAAACGTGTAGACAGTAACCATGATTATGCAGCGCTCTCTTCACGTACCTGCTGACAACTCTGAAAAGTTCAGAAGCGATGAAAGTAATGTAATACTTTCATTTGTTCTGGTTAGTCGGATACGACATTAGATGAATTATCAATCCCCAATTTCAAGACCTGATCAATTACTTCTTGTGTTAAACAGCCTGAAGCAATTAATCCTGTAATAATTTTGTTTAGTGGTATTCCTTTAGCACGACAAGCGTCAAAACAATGTTCCAGCAGATTGTCATCATCCAGAACGACTTCAGGGAAATCCAACTTTAAGCTGAGGATATCAGCATTTGATCGGAATGCACTCTTGACTTGTTCTTGAAGACAGTTGTTTGCTAATAGAATTTCGATTTGTGAAATAATAGGTTCACTCTTGTTATCTTCCCTGGCAGCATAATAACCTTGACCAACGCTATCATCTCCCTCGTAGAGAGCGAATTGCCAGTTTTCCCATTCTTCTTTCATAAATGTTGTTGGGTTGTTGCTGGAAATTTCAGAAGATTCGCTAAATTCAGGGTTAGTTTCGTACAACCCTACCTCACACTGATAGTCAGTGTTTAACACAGAGATAAACCGACCCATAAGTTCTTTGCTGTTGTCAGGCAGGTCTCCGTAGATCAAAGATAATCTGGAGAACTCTGTTGCAAGCTGTGAGGCAGCCCGATTCTGGAGTGCATTAATGGGATCCTGGTGACTTGTTGGCCTGGTGGCGGATGCACTGGGTGAAGCTGCTTTCCCAGTATCAGGGATACCTTCGTTGTATATTCTATTGATAAGAGTTTCCTGCAAAAGTCCTCTTTTGATCGCAGTCTTAATAAAGGACGTTGCTTCTACAAGACGGGTTTCAAGTATTGTTCTAAATTGGTTAGGGGTGTCATTTTTTAATACTACTGCAATGAGATAATCATTGAAATATTGTGGGTCAATGTCTCGTAAAAAATCTTTCAAAAGATCAGTTCTATGATCAAGAGGTATATCTTTAACGATATCTTCAACAGCATCATATTGCTGGCTATCAACTAAATTTTTTTGCCATTTATTCCAGTCCCAGCGCTCTGGATCAGTAGGATTAGCCAAGTGATAAAGCCCTGGAGTTAACGTGAAGCGTGTTGACGATAAATCGTTCAACCGAATAATGGTTCTGGCAAATAATGATTTTCTGATATCACTGATATTAACGGCATTAGTTTGCACTTGTTCATCGATTACTATAGATTTTTCAATAAAATTTTTGGCCAGTTTATTGATGTCATCACCAATTTCCTTCGGTGAATTACCCATTGATGCTTGATAAGTTGATGCTCTACCGGTAGCAAAAAAAGTTTTATCCACAATAATACACCTCAAAAAATGTTTGACAGAACCTGCCTGCAGAGAATATAAGCAGCCGCTAAAGTAATGGTTTGATAAATAACCCTGTGGAATTAGAGTCTCAAATTGAGAAAAAGTTCATAACCCTATCGACAGCCCATGACTACCGGGCTGGAATCATCTTCGGCAGTTCAGGCCTTTCTTAATGACATGAAAGGTCTGGAAATTCCCACCATCACTGGCTGCTCATGCGGTGAGTTTGTTCATGACAGTTAAAACCAACGACGCAAATATCAACGGCATCTGGTCTGCAGTGCTGATCGAAGAACTGTGGCGACTGGGTATCCGGCATTGCTGTATTGCCCCGGGATCCCGCTCAGCTCCATTGACCTTTGCCGTAGCAGATCATCATGGTATGACCCGCCATATTCATTTCGATGAACGAGGGCTTGGTTTCTTTGCCCTGGGCCTGGCCAAGGCAGCGGGAGAACCGGTGGCTTTGATCACTACGTCAGGCACTGCGGTTGCTAATCTCTACCCGGCGATTATCGAAGCTCACCAGTCGGGTATACCGCTGGTGGTTCTGACGGCTGATCGCCCTCCCGAGTTGATTGACTGTGGTGCAAATCAGGCCATTGATCAGCTGAATATCTTTGGTAACTACACCGGCGCGACGCTGGACTTGCCAACGCCGGACAGGTCCATCTCCCTCCGTTGGCTGCTGGGCAGTATTGATCAGGCGTATGCCCGTTCATCAGCGCTGGGGCTGCCTCTGCATATCAACTGCATGTTTCGGGAGCCGCTCTACCCCCACCAGGAGGAAGCAACGGTTCTTATTGAAAATGACGTCTATCTTGCCAGTATCCAGCAATGGATGGCCTCATTAACGCCTTATACTGAGTACTTTGTACCAGAGTTAACCCGGCTGCCTGATAGTGGTCGCTGGCAGCGTTTTGCCGATGGTAAAGGCCTGATTGTGGCGGGACGGGTGATGCCTGAGACTGACGTTAATATCATTGTGCAGTTATCAGAACGCCTGGGCTGGCCATTAATTGCCGATGTTCAATCACAGCTGCACGGTCACCCGAAAACCATCAGGCATGCTGACCTGTTACTGGCCAGTTCTGCCAGCGAAAGTCTATTCAATAAGGTCGACCGTGTGCTGCAGATTGGCGGTTACCTGACGTCGAAACGATTGGATCAATTTATTGCCCGGCACCATTGGCAGGAATTCTGGATGCTTGACCCTGCACCCAGAAGAGTCGATACAGGACAGCGGCAGAGTGTGCGCCTGGTGGGTAATATTGATTCAGTTTGTCGTCAACTGTTGCTCAACAATGAAGCGATACAGGCTGACAGGGAATGGAGCACACCATTTACAGCCCGGGCAGAAAAGCTTGGTGAATTGCTGAAAAGTCGACGACCAGAGCAGCTTAATGAGCAATGGCTCGGTGCTTCTCTGGGGGAACTGTTACAGCCCGGAAGCAGCCTGTTCCTGGGGAACAGTTTGCCCATTCGCATGGTGGATATCTTCTCAACACACCATTTGCCACGGGTTTATGCCAGCCGTGGCGTCAGTGGCATTGATGGGCTGATTGCTACTGCGGCAGGGTGTGCTGCGGGACATCAGGGGCCAATGGTGTTATTGATCGGGGATATCTCTTTCCTCCATGACCTTAACTCCCTGCAATTGGCGGCACAGTGCAAAACGCCGCTGGTTATTGTGCTGATCAATAACGACGGTGGTGGTATTTTCTATGTGACCACCAAAGGGTGTAGCAATGAGGTTGCCCATGTGACTAATGATTATTTTGTCACACCCCACGGTCTTACAGCAGAGCATGCGGCTGAGATGTTCAGAATTGATTACTCTGCACCGCAATCCATTGATGACTTTACCGCGCAGTTTAATAGAGCCTGCAGTCAGGCTGGCTGCTCCATTATTGAAGTCTTTACTGAATCCGGCCTTGGGGCAAAAAGTATTGAACAGGCCGTCGCTATGGCGAAAACACTGTGAGCCTGTCTTACTACTGCGCTGGTGATGTTCATGCGCCAGTCCTGGTGTTACTGCATGGGTTTCTGGGCAGTGCAAACGACTGGGGCTCCCTGCTGGCACCTCTGCAAGACGACTATTGCCTGATTACTATTGACCTGCCGGGCCACGGCTCAAGCCAGTGGCTGGAGGAAGATAAGCAGGGCGCTGACTACTTCTGCTATCGCCTGGAACAGACGGTTCAAACCATTGAACAGGTGGAAGGCATCAGCCTGAAACGGTTCAACCTGCTGGGCTATTCACTGGGAGGGCGTCTGGCCATGGCGTATACCACTGCTTTCCCGCAGCGAGTGGCGCAGCTGTTACTGGAAGGAGCGCATCCCGGGCTGGTCAGTGAGCAGGAAAGAAGCGATCGTTATCGGTCAGATCTGCAATGGGCCAGACGTTTTACTGAAGAATCAGTGGCTGATGTGCTTTTGGACTGGTATAAACAGCCGGTTTTTTCTGACCTGAATGATAGCCAGATTCGCTCTTTGATTGCTGAGCGATCAAAAGGCAGTGGTTCGATTCTGGCTAATGCCTTGATGGCATTCAGTCTATCGAAGCAGCCAGACTATCGCCGGGCACTTTCCCGGCTCAAGGCTGATTGTCAGCTCAGTCCCGGTTCACCGCTGTCCGTTCATTATTTTTATGGTGAAAATGATCACAAGTTTGGGCAGCTTGGACAGCATTTGCTGACAGAGCATGTGATACACAGTGTCCACCCGGTGACCGGGTGTGGACACAATGTTCATCGGGAGCAACCAGAGGCAATGGCCCGGTTGCTCAGAGAGCTCTTGTGAAGAGCTATAAGGAGTTGGATATGAGCAAGCAGCTGGACTCAGGCGTGATCTGGGAAAACCTCAGCGGTGATTATGAGGACATTCTCTATCACCGGGCAGAGGGTATGGCCAAAATTACCATTAACCGCCCGGAAAAACGCAACGCCTTTCGCCCACAAACCATTGTAGAAATCCAGAAAGCCCTGGAGTCAGCACGTTTTGATGAGTCGGTGGGTGTGGTGATTCTGACCGGTGCCGGAGATCTGGCTTTCTGTTCCGGTGGTGACCAGAGCGTTCGCGGCGATTCTGGCTACAAGGATGATAAAGGAACCCATCATCTGAATGTTCTCGATCTTCAACGTCAGATCAGAACCTGTCCAAAGCCGGTGATTGCCATGGTTGCCGGTTATGCCATCGGTGGTGGTCATGTTCTGCATCTGGTCTGTGATCTGACGATTGCGGCGGATAATGCCCGTTTTGGTCAGACCGGTCCGAAAGTGGGGTCATTTGATGGTGGTTTTGGTGCCAGCTATCTGGCACGTATCGTTGGTCAGAAAAAAGCCCGGGAAATCTGGTTTCTCTGTCGTCAGTACGATGCCAGACAGGCTGAAGATATGGGGCTGGTCAATACCGTTGTGCCTTTGGCAGAGCTGGAGCGGACAACCGTAGAATGGTGTCGTGAGATTTTGCAGCACTCTCCTCTGGCGCTTCGCTGCCTGAAATCCGCCATGAATGCCGACTGCGATGGTCAAACCGGTCTTCAGGAGCTGGCGGGTAATGCGACCCTGCTGTTCTATATGAGCGCAGAGGCACAGGAAGGACGAGATGCTTTCCTGGAAAAACGTCAGCCGGATTTCAGCCGCTTTGGTCGTAATTCCTGAAACCTCTTAACCGATCTATGAAAGACTGTAAGGCCGATATCCTGCGGTATCGGCTACCTTTAAAGCAGCCGTTATGGCTGAAGCGCGCCTGCCTGAATAAGCGGGAAGGGCTGATTTTGCGTTTGCGTATCGGTGACCGGTGGGGTTATGGCGAAATAGCGCCACTGCCCGGGTTTAGCCGTGAGAGTCTTGCCGACGCTGAAGAACAACTTCAGGCTTTCTGTCGGGCCGTTAATGATGGCAAGCCGTTATCTCTCAATAGTCCTTTTCTCACTGATGTTCTGCGGTTACAGCCAATACCGTCAGTCCTGTTTGGTATTGAATCGGCTCTGTGGTGGTTGCAACAGGATCATTGGTTTGTCCCGCCAGAAACCGGACCACTTTTGCAGGGCAGCACCGTGGATATTCTCCAGCGGCTTGCAATGTGGCAGGGAAACTGGCCGACAGAGTTTAAGTTGAAGATAGGCCGAGACTCAATGGAAGACGACTGTGTCAGAATTAACCAGGTTCTGCGGGCTTTGCCAAAGTCCGTCAGCATCAAGCTGGATGCCAATCAGCAATGGACATTGGCGCAAGCCATCAGAGTCGCTGCCTCTATTGATGTTAAGCGAGTTGCTTATATTGAGGAGCCGACCGCTCATGTGGCTGAATTTTCACAACTCTACGAGCAGACCGGGCTTCGCTTTGCCCTGGATGAAACTGTCCAGCTCCCGGAATACCTGCTACAACCCATGCGCGGTCTGGCGGCCATTGTGATCAAGCCGACGCTGGTGGGTGGTTTGGCCCGTTGCAGACAGCTGGTGACAACCGGCAGAAACCTTGGTGTCAGGACTGTTTTCAGTTCTTCTTATGAGTCGTCTATTGGATTGCACATACTGGAGCAGCTCAGCGCTCAGTGGACACCGAAAGAACAACCGGGCCTGGACACCTTATCGGCATTTACCGACAGCCTGACCTCTGAAAAGATGATTGCCGGTCAGCCGGTTGCCATAAATCCCGCTTTTTCAGCGATACAGAGCTGAACAGAACCATAGCAGAACGCCGTTGATGAAAACCATCTTCCCCGAATTGCAATACTGTCCCTTGCGTTATCGAGCCATTCATCAGTCCTCCTGTACAGCGATTCAGCTGGAGGAGGGTGGAGTCACGTTTCGGCTGCTGGATGCATGGGTGGATGATTGTTGTCGTATATACCGGGATAAGGGCATGAGAGCGGGCGGCCGTCTTCTGTTTGTCACCCATAAACCATTGGACACTGTGGTGGTTGCCCTGGCCTGTCTTCGTTCCCAATGGGTTTTCTGCCCGGTAAACCCGGCGTTTCCGGAAGCGCAAATGTCGGGATATCGTGAACGTATTGGAGCTGCGCTGGTGGCAGACAGTGCGGGTATCGATTTTCATCGACGGATTACTCACATGCGGCCACAATCGGAGAGCAGGCTTCAGCCCATTAAGATCCATGCTGAAGCCGTTTACGACCTGATCGCCACCTCTGGAACGACGGGTATCCCAAAGGCGGTAGCGCACAGTTATAAAAATCATTATTTCAGTGCCCTGGGCTCAATGCATACCTTGCCATTAACCTATGGTGATACCTGGCTGTTATCCTTGCCGCTGTTTCATGTGGGCGGATTGGCCATTGTTATGCGTTGCCTGCTGGCTGGTACCACAATGGTGCTGTTTGAACGTCGGTTGTCGCTGGATGACATGCTGACCAGACAGCGATTGACCCATCTTTCCCTGGTGAATACCCAATTGTTCAGGCTGCTGCAGTCCGGGTTATCACTCTACGATTCAGGCGTACGTTATATTCTGCTGGGCGGAGGCGTTGCTTCCCCGAGGCTGGTGGAGGCGGTAAAAGCACAGGGTGTAACTGTTCTGACCACCTATGGTCTGACCGAGATGGCCTCCCAGGTGTGTACCGGAGAGCCACTGTTTACCGGAAGTGGTGTTACTTCCGGAGCGGTATTGCCATGGCGTGAGGTTCGTTTAACAGAGGAAGGCGAGATTCAGGTGCGTGGCGACACTCTGGCCAAAGGGTATTTTCAACATGGCGAGATTACGCCATTACCGGGTACCCGTGGCTGGTTTAATACCGGTGACAAAGGGTGTTGGCACGGTGACCAGTTACAGGTATGTGGTCGTATGGATAATATGTTGATCTCAGGGGGGGAGAATATTCATCCTGAAGAGATTGAACAGGCTTTGCTGACCTTCCCGGACATTGTCCAGGCGGTGGTCGTTGCCATAACGGATCCTGAATATGGGCAGCGCCCTGTTGCTTATGTTCAGACTGTGGACGGTACCCTGAATGAACCATTTACAAAAGAGAGGTTGGCAGGCAAGATAGCTAAATTCAAAGTGCCGGTACATATTCGTTTATTTCCTGAGCACATAGCAGAATCAGGGATCAAGATTAATCGCCGTTTTTTTCAGGCACTTTTGGAATAATACGACGATACAGGCAGATTTCTGCCAACAATGTACTAGACTAGGTTCAACAAACTTAGCCAAACCAAATTGCAAGGCTCAATTGGTTTGAATTTAGCAGTCAGACGTTGAAGTTAGAATAATATGAAAAATAACCCCATTAGCTACAACGCTTCCAGCGCCCCGACCTCTTTTGATGAGGCGTTGTCGCATAATTCCCCGGTTAGGGCTTTTCTTGCTGTAAAATTACCTCTTGAACTTGCTGCAACGCTGCATAAGAAAGCCATTCATCGAGCCGGTGAAGGTCATGTTCACGATTTGCGCTGGGTAGCTCCCCAGCAGCAGCACGTTACTCTTAAATTCCTGGGCAATAGCTCCCCCCAACAGTTACAGCAGTTAATTAGCAACCTTGAAAATGATCTGGCTGATTACCATACCTTTGACAGTATGACCGGTTGCTTTCGTTTCTTTCCAACTGGGCGAAACCCGCGGGTGCTGGCCCTGGAGATGCATTCAGGACAGGAGTTAAAACGGCTTGCTGATATTTGTGAGCAGGCGGCGGTACAGTCAGGCTTCAGTGCTGAAACCCGGAATTTCCGCCCCCACGTAACCCTGGGGCGTTTTAAACGACCAAGGTATATCACCCATAGTCAGTATTTTAACCTTCCCAGTTTCCGGATGACGGTAGGTGAAGTGGTATTAATGGAAAGTGAGAGCACTGCAATGGGAACGCGATATAAATCTCTCCACGCTTTCCCGTTGCTACCTCTTGCTATCAGCGCATAAGGAACTGCCATTGAATAACTTTGACATTTCAATAAGCGTTGCCCGAAAAAGACAGGCCGCTTTTGCGGGCAGCGGGAAGCGACCTTAACAAGTCTCAGTCAAATTCCGGGACAATCCCTTAATAGATACTGGCTTAAGTGTTGATACTTATTTTTTGGCTTTTTCTTGATAAGTATCAAGTCGGTTTTTTGTTCAGCGTGCTATGCTGCGCAAAAACTACTGGATAATTCTCTATGGAATTGGTGTGTCCTGCCGGTAACCTTCCTTCCCTGAAAGCCGCTGTCGATAATGGTGCTGATGCCGTATACATCGGCTTTCGCGATGAAACCAATGCCCGGCATTTTGCCGGTCTGAATTTTTCTGATCAGCGGGCCATGAAGGCACTGGATTACGTTGATAAAAATCCCCGAGGAAAAAAGGTTCGGCTTTTTGTTGCGGTAAACACTTATGCCCAGGCGACCAACTGGCACCGCTGGAAAAAAGCAGTGGATATGTGTGCCGACTTCGGTGTCGATGCCCTGATTGCTGCCGATATCAGCGTGCTGGACTATGCCAGCAAGCGATACCCCAATCTTAATCTTCATCTTTCCGTTCAGGCTTCTGCCACCAATCAGGCCAGCCTGTCTTTTTATCATGATCATTTTGGTATCAAACGCGCAGTATTGCCCAGGGTGCTGTCGTTAAAACAGGTTGAGCGACTGGCTCAGAAAAGCCCGGTGGAACTGGAAGTGTTTGCCTTTGGCAGTCTTTGTATTATGGCCGAAGGGCGCTGCATTCTCTCTTCTTATGTGACAGGGGAGTCGCCCAATACCGCCGGTGCCTGCTCTCCCGCATCCGCTGTGCGCTGGCAGACAACGGCCAATGGGATGGAAACCCGACTGGGAGGTTTGTTGATCGACCGTTTTGATCACCATGAGCAGGCCGGTTATCCAACCCTCTGCAAGGGGCGCTTTACGGTGAATGATCAGGTCAGTCATGCCATTGAAGAGCCCACCAGCCTCAATACACTGGATCTGATTCCTCAGCTTTATCAGTCTGGCATCAGTGCGGTGAAAATTGAGGGCCGCCAGCGAAGCCCGGCCTATGTTGCCGAAGTGGTGAGAATCTGGCGGGAAGCGCTGGACCATTACCAGTCCAATCCTGATAGTTTTACCACGAATGAGCGCTGGATGGCTGGCCTTTCCCGTTTGTCTGAAGGTAGCCAGACTACACTGGGTGCCTATAACCGGCCATGGCAGTGATGTTGGCTGCTTGACACTCTCTTTTGATTTAAACCACAAAGACACGAGCCATAAAGGTTTACATGCTTTGCTTTCTTTATGGCTGGCAGATCGCGTTTTCGGGTAATGCCCGGCGCAGACAGGGAATAAACTATGCAAATTACCCTTGGCCCATTACTGTTCTTCTGGCCTAAACAAGATGTTATGGCGTTTTACGAGAAAGTAGCCGAATCCGCCTTTGAACGCGTCTACCTGGGAGAAGTCGTCTGCTCGAAAAGACGTGAGCTGAAGCTGGATGACTGGTTAGCCATTGCCAGGTTATTGCAGGCTAAAGGCAAAGAAGTCGTTCTATCGACACTGACGCTGATTGAAGCTGAGTCTGAACTGGCCCGGGTGAGTAAGGTCTGTGAGAACGGAGAGTTTGCTGTAGAAGCCAATGATATGGCTGCTGTCCATTATCTATCAAAAGCGGGCATCCCTTTTATTACCGGCCCTTCGGTGAACCTGTACAGTGCTGAAGCATTGCAGGTTCTGCATGGTACCGGTTTAAAACGCTGGGTTTTGCCGGTTGAACTCTCTTTTGATCACCTTAAGTTGATTATGGGGCGTTTGCCAGAGCTGGGCATTCATGATCTGGAAACCGAGGTATTCAGCTATGGCTATCTACCTCTGGCCTACTCGGCCCGCTGTTTTACCGCCCGTACCCACGATCTGAGCAAAGACAGCTGTGAGTTCAGCTGTATTAAGTCATCATCAGGTATTCCCCTGGCGACCCAGGAAGGTGATGCGCTGTTTACCATCAACGGTATTCAGACACTGTCTGGCAGTTGTCATAATATTCTGGATCAGTGGCAGGCAATGGCGAGTGCAGGGGTTAAGGCTATGCGCCTTTCCGGGCATTCGGAAGATATTCTGAAAGTGGGTGATGAATTGGCGCAGGCAATGGCGTTGAGTAGTAAGGTCATTGCTTCTGATATTCAACAATGTAATGGCTATTGGTCAGGAAAGCCCGGAATAGCCCATTGAGTAACAGGGAACAATGATAGAATCCTCTTAAAATCTACTCAACAGCGGGCACTGAACGCCTGAGGTAAACTTCCTACCGGGATACTTGCTGATTTTATTGACCTTCTTGATATACGGCCCCAATCTTGGAGAGCCTCATACAAAGTCGATGGGGCGTGGGCTTTATGAATTAAGGGCTAACGGCCCTGAAGGTGACAGTCTTTGGGCACCCGAGGAGTTGAGAAAATTCTTTGCCTCTGATCCTGTGATCACTGCCGGACCTCAACAGTAAGCAAAAAAAACCGCTGTCCGCTTCAGACAGCGGTTTTTGGTTCACTTAATGGCTAAATGCATTGAGTAAAAGTCTCCTATTGAGGAGTACGATAGTTTTTACTTTATCAGGAGATAAAATATTTGAACTTTCCTCTAAACCATTACTCATAAAATTCATTTTTTGCGCCATCGGGGGAATGCATCCCGGGGATTTCCGGCAGAGACTGCAGGTGATTGGCAGGAAAATGATTCAGCTGTTGTTGCTGTTGCAGGAATTGAACCACAGCCTGATGGCCCTTTTGCTCAGCGATGGAAAGTACATCCGTATTGTTGACCGGGTGTGAATAGTGAATATTGGCACCCTGTTGATACAGGTACATAACGGTATCCAGACAACCACTCTCTGCTGCACTCCAGAGTGCGCTGCCATGCATCCGGGACTCTACATTAACGTCAGCCCCCAGCTCAACAAGATACTTCACCACATCAATATCGCCTCTTTGGGCTGCATTCCATAGGGGTTTAGAAATGTCAGGCCTGGGGGCAGCACTAAAATGGGTCTCGAATACGCCGAGCAGGTACTTTATGGCGTTCAGCTGGCCTTGAAGGGACGCTTGAATAATTGCCCCTGAAACGTGTGACGGATTGATACCCTGGCGGATTGCGTTCTCTTCAAACAGGTATTCCAATACGGGGCAATGGCCTCCCAAGGCGGCCGCATTGAGCAAGCTACTCGCATCAATTTTTGCAGATTTATGAACCAGAAGTTTGACCAGCTCAAGGTGTCCCTTCCATGCTGCATTAACGATAGGCGTAATGTACTCAGCGTTGGCGTTAACATCTGCGCCTTTTTCCAGCAGGTATTCCACCATCTCCCGAAAACCCTCCCCCGCTGCGCTATGGATAGGGGTATTTGAGCCTTTAGCACTGGCATTGACGCTGACGCCCCTGTCAAGCAGGTATGCCGCGCTATCAATTCTACCAGTGCTGGCCGCCCAATAGATGGGCGAATCCTTGCCTCTATTACCGGCAAGTCTTGCGCCCTTGCTGTGCAGGAATTTGGCCAGTTCAAAGTGCCCCCGGGCGAAGGCCTGACACAGAGGGGATTGTTGGTCTCGGCAGTTGGCTTCAATATCTGCACCCTTGTCAAGTAGCCACGCCACCGCTTCGATGGAGCCGCTGCGGGCCGCTGAAGAGATCGGGGAATTGTAACCCCTCCCATTAATGTTGATGGTTGACCTGTTGGCAATGTAATCCATGATCACCACTTTGCCACCCTCAGCAGCTTGCTGGAACAGAGTGGCGCTGAGGCGGGGGTTGTTGATAGTCAGATTCAGGCGGCCGAGCAAAAACTTTAACAGTGGCAAATTGCCAGAATAAGCAGCTGCCTCAAGGGGATGCGGGTTTTTCTCGGAATAGGTATTACCACAGCGGGCGTTGATGTCCGCCCCCTGATCAAGCAGATATTTGACCATGTCAAGTTTGCCACTGCGACAGGCAGCCCAGATTAAGGTATTTTTACCGGTTTCGTCATGGCTATTGTTTGCGCCTCGCTCAAGCAGTAACCTGACCAGCTCAAAATGGCCATTGATTGCTGCGGCATAAACCGGGGTAAGCTGACCGGTACTGTGGTTATCAATGTCCTCGCCCTGATTGAGCAGATACTCCATTACCCTGGTCGATCCCAGTCTGGCGGATTTGTGAATCAGGGCATCCTTGCCCCGGGAACCGATTTGCAGATGGGCACCGTTCTCCTTTAGAAACACCACCAGATCCTGATGGCCAGCATGAATGGCCCAATACAGTGGTGATAACAAACCTGTTGTGCTGCCAGCTTGTATATCTGCATCATATTCAAGCAGAACCTTGACTATCTCCTGAAATCCTAAAAAGGCCGCCATCGTCAGAGGTGAACAGTGAGGGTTGCTGGCATCCGGGTGTGCCCCCTTGGACAGCAGATGTTTTACCACTTCAAGCTTGCCGACCCTGACGGCCAGCCAAAGTGGGGTGCACGGCACCCCCAGCTTGACAGCCTTGGCCAGGTGGGCGATTGTCGAGGGGGCTACCCTGTTAATGTTGACAGGTTGTTGCTGCAATCTTGCAATCTGGCTGGAGAGGTTGCAATTAACACCAGCACCTTGTTGAAGCAATGCTGAAATGGCTTGGATTTCTCCATTCAGGATGCCTGATACCAATTGCCATTGCCAGTTTTCCGGCAGGGGCCGTGGATTGAGAGGTTCTGATGGCGCGATGGTTCTTTCCGTCAGGGCATTGGATGGGGCAGAGCTGTTGTGGGCATGGGAAGCTTCTTTTGGCAAGGAAGGAAGAACAGGAACCGACGACGTATCTGGGGTATCAAGGCGTGGCCTTTTGCTGATGATTGCTCTCTGGCCACCAGGGCTGGAAACTGTACCATGCATTTTGTTATTCCAATACAGATTTCAATAATTTTTATTTGACAATGATTTTTCTTTTTTTATCCCTTATCCCCCATCCCCCGGACGCAGAGAAAAAGAAAAACGGTGACAGGTCTTGAATCTTGAATGTGTTCAAAAAGAAAGACCAGCTCCCAGTTTTTTGACCCCAGTTTTTTTCAGTTTCGGGCTCCTTGGTTTTGCGTCAACGGGCTCCTTGGTTTTGCTTCAAGAAGAAAGACCATATATGACCCCAGCTTTTGTTTCCTCAGCTTTTGCTCTGCCTGAGTAAGTGCAGAATGGCGGTGGTTTTACCAGAGCCCAGGAAGCCGGTGATCAAATTGGTAGAAATTTTTTTCTTCATTGAAAAAAAATGCAATTTTCAGGAACTGAAACTGGAAAATAGTATCGTGAATTATAAATGTAAGTGAATAAATTGGTTGTTATGTCTGCAAGTTGGCTTTTTACAAAAAAGCTTTCATTTTTAATGCTATCTTAACTGCTCAGAAGCTTATTGATCAACCTGGCGTTTCTGATCACGGGTTCCTGAAACCAAAACAGGACTTTTAACAATGATTAACACCGGTGTGGAATCTGGAAGTTGTTTCCTCAGGCATCGCTCACCATGCGCGGGTGGTGAGTGGAGAGATACTGGAGGGGCTTTTGGGAGGAAAATAACATTAAAGACAGGTGTAGAAGCCCAAGCTGCTGTAAAAGAGATTGAGGTGCAAAGTGATATAGAAACAGAGCTTTTTTCAAAGAAAATCATCTATAGAACCGTTGATAGACTGCAAGGACAAAAAATAAAACCCGCCTTTCGAGAAAAACTGGATGAATTTAAAAAAGATCTTCATGTTTTTGATGATAATCTGGCCGATCTTGTGGGGAATAAGCTCCGGCCTTTCCGAATTACAATGATGCCAAATGAAGATAATGGTAAAAAATACAAAGAGGCGATGAAGGCTGCTGTTGATGATGTTATTGCTGATATTAGAGGCACCTATGAAGAGTGGGTCGTTGAAGGTCTCGAAACGGTATCCTCCGATATTGATGAGTTAGATTCTTATTTCTTTGCACTCATGCTGCAACGAATAGATGAGGGGCGGCAGAGCCTGCCAGATGAGGATAGTTTTTTTGTCAATCCTGAGCTGATTCACAAGTATCCGGAAAAATATCAGATACAGCGTATAGGAATGCAAGTAAGCCAATGGTTGTTTGGCGTAGGGATCGTTTGGGCAAGCTCATACTCCCCGGGGTATAGAGGGGCTATGCAGATGGATAAAGGAGATACCAGCGACCTCTTTAATTATCTGATAAGTAAAGCAATGAACCGGTACAATATCAGTCAGGATGAAGCTGTTAGAAGCATTCTATCTCGGCCGGAATTCGTCACGTCGTTAAATGATGGTGATGAGCCTAAATTCGACGGATCTATTCTGGGGAATTTTGAAGGAGGTGGAAAAGTCCTTTATATGTCAGCAATAGCATTAGCAAATCGATTTCATCTTAGTGAATATGCGGGTATGGCAACGGCCATGTTTTTAGTAAGAGTCAAAAGAGCTGTTTGCTCCATGCCTGAATGTTTTTCTCAGGTTTTTTATCGTCATGTTGGTCGATAAACAATTCGTCAGTTTATTCTGCTAAATGGAAATCCCTGTGGTCAAAAGGAAAAAGGCCCAATACTAGCTTATTTATTAATGTTTCCGAAGTTCCACTCATTGGAGTCAGAAATCTGGGGTAATATATTGTCCGCCCCGCATTGCAAGGAAAAGTTTTCCATCATTACTAAAGAGTAATGCTTCCATTCTCTTAATAAAGAGACCGGCCTTTGGGGTGAGGTCTCAATGCCTCTGGCCCTGATGGAATCCGCTCACGTTTAATAGTTTAATGACTATGTTCATGCTGCTGCCTTGTATGGCTCTTTCTTGGTTAATACAGCCCAGGCAATGCGAGCATAGGCGTTACATCATAATGATGTCCTACTAAACTCATTCTATTTTGGCTCATTTGAAGCCGTTTTGGGAGCGGGGCGGACCATTCCATTAGGTCTTGATTGCGACAGGTGACGCCTGAGAATGTGGGAGGTTCTGTGAACTGAAATCATTCGTTTAAATCCAGTGGGTTCGACTCCCACCCGGTAAAGATTAACCATCAGCCGGAAGCGAATCCATAAGTGACCGGATGGTAGTCTCAGTTTTCTCCATGTAGTGTTTTGCAACGTCGATTGACTCAAGCGCAACGCCTTGGCACGCTCGGGTAACATGCGGAAAGCGCGGTGCTCAATCGGATTATATTTTGAGCAATAAGCTGGAAAGTGGGCTGTCCGAATTTTTATCTGGAAGTCTTGCATATGGAGCAATCGGGATACTGTATCCTTGTTTGCGGGTGTCCCAAGCTCTGTCATCATTCGCCTGACCAACCCTGTATTGTCACTTGAAAACGACCTCGATTGTCATCGATTGCAATATGCCTTCCCTGCATATAAAGGCGATATTCACAATTTGTAAACAAATCAACCCTATGCTAAAGTTCACAATAAGTAAATTTTGAGACCGCTATGCACGTTATCTCCAGGAAGCCGTTTCACGATGCGGCCAAGAAATACCCTAACGATGCAGCTGCCATTGATGCCGCTTATAAAGCATTGCGAAACGGTGACTTTAGCAGCCCGCAAGAATTGAAGGCCCTGTTTCCAAGCCTGGATAATTTTAAATACAAGGATAAGTGGTGGATTATTGATATTGGTGGTAATAACCTGCGACTCATTGCCTTTATCGAATATAGAGACAACCGAATTTACGTGAAGCATATTGTCTCTCATTTGGAGTACGACAAGTTATGCAAAAAGTACCTGAAGGAGGCTGGTTCATGAGATATGCCAATTTAAAAGAAAAGGCACTGGACTTTTTTGCAGAGGCTCGTTTCATCAGTCGCATCCACAATGAGTCTGAGTATGAGCAAGCTCTGGAATTAATGGATGAACTGATTGAAGATTATGACCAATACCTGCCATTGATTGAGGTGCTTTCTATCGCTATTGGAAAATGGGAAAAAGAATCCGCAGAGTTTTCTGAGTTTAACCGACGCATCGAAGCACTTGATGATGGTGTCGCTATTCTTCGGACGTTGATGGATCAGTACCACTTAAAGGCAGATGATCTTAAAACCGAATTAGGCAGTAAAAGCCTGGTATCGATGATCTTAAACGGCTCAAGAAACCTGACCAGAGATCATATTCAGGCTCTGTCCGAGCGATTCAGGATTTCACCGTCTGTGTTCTTTCACAAAACCTGAGCGGTTTCCACAAGGCGTTACATCAAAGTACGCTTTAAATTGTTTCTGGCTCCGAGTGCTGTAACATCATTTTTACCTCCTTCTCGCGATCTTTGAGGACAAGATTGCTCAACTTTTCCCAGACTTATGAGGTTTGCGGTGGCAGATTTTGATTGTGACAGGCGAAGCCTGAGAATGTTTGTCTGGCGGTTAATCAAGGAATGTTTCAGCGCCAATCAGGGGAAGTAGTTTCAGGATCGCTTCTTTCTATAGCCTCTGATTCCGGTCTGCCAGCTCAGAGACTATGGTAAACATCTGATTCCTTAATTGAACTGCTGGCCTGCATCAGGCATCTGTTTTTTGTCGTTCATAGACTTCGACCCGGAGTTGCTCTCTGGCCTCAAAGAGCGAATCTTTGAGGGTTTCTATCTGCTCTTGCTGATCCTCCTGACTTAAACCTTCTGCTGACAGGATATGATTTCTCTGAATCAGGTACTGGTCGATCCGGGACTGCCAGACAGCCCGGTCTTTTCCCAGCTGCTCAAAACGCTCTGCTGCCTCGTAGCCAAACATCTCTATTTTGAGGGATCGAATTTCACTTTCGTCGGCTCCGGTCTGCTTTAAATCCGCTGTTCTGCGATGTAATTCATCAATGATCTGAACCTCCCTTCTGGCTTCGATCATTTCCTGTGGGGCACTTGCGTCAATCTGCTCAAGTTGATACTGCTTTTCCTGATCGCTGAGGGAGCCATCGTTCAATACGTTCATTTTGGCAAAGGTATATTGATCGTATCGTTCTTCCTTGCCATAGAAAGCTTCACGGACCTCTCTGGACAAATAGATGGATTTCAGCCGGTCGATGTCTGCAAATTGCGCTCCTAACAAAGAAAGGTAGAGCGTTTTATCAAATCCGCTACCATCAGCCGCTAATGTCTGAAGAGAGGGAGAGCGTTCCAGCTTCAACCGGTACAAGGCGAGTTTTAAGTCGATATAACTGTTCAGAATCGCCCTGGCCTCAGACAGTGCCGGTTCAGTCAGTGAGTTTGTCAGGTATTCATTGATTCTGCCAAGAATGATTTCAATCGGTTCCTCTTC
The DNA here is from genome assembly GCF_017744175.1 of Thalassotalea sp. G20_0. NCBI lineage: Bacteria > Pseudomonadati > Pseudomonadota > Gammaproteobacteria > Alteromonadales > Colwelliaceae > Thalassotalea > Thalassotalea sp. G20_0. Next base: position 25,184 of record NZ_JAGHQV010000034.1, read on the forward strand.
TATGGCAGAGAGAAAGTAGTCGAAGATCTGCCTGATATCACTGGAAATGATCAGGTGTCCATTATCGTCTACAGCCAGACGTCCCATAACCGTGGTGTCCTGAAGTGTATCGGGCAAGGCTCCGAAGCTGGACATATAAACCGCTGAACTATTTGTTGATGTCTTTTCCAGAGCATTGGGTGAGGACTGATCAGAGATGACGGGTAGGAGTGCCTGAGGCTTACTATCTGTTTCAGCGATTTGTTTATAGACGACTACGCCAATACAAGACAAGAAACAGATAAAACAGGATATTTTGAGTTGTCTGCGTCGTGATGCTTTCATGAATTATCTGCCTCTACCGTTTGGAGAAGACCTTTCATAGATCTTCTCCTGATGACACCTTGCTTTTATAAGCCAGCTGTTTTCAAGCGTACAGCGTGGTTTTCATAAAGGGTAACCGGATCGGTTTCAAAAAGATGGTGAATACCAAAAAGATGATTGATAGCATCCAAATGATTCAGACTGTAATCAGTCCCAATGACTTTGCCCCAGTGCTGACTGCATTGGCCGACCAGACCATCATCATTGTTGCCGCTGATGCCTGTGCTGGTCAGCATCAGGAAGGCGTCTGAAATATCCAAAACGTTGGTTACGGCATCATTGCCTCCCCAGGAGTAATAATGCACTCCATTCACTTCCTGTGCGCCCTGGCCACAAGATGAGGATGGCATGCCGTCGGGAAACTTTTTGTTGAACTCTGCTGCACCGGCTGTCGTCATGAATGTGACCGAATCCAGGGCATCTTGCGGATTCTCAGGGTTGCCGGCAAGAAAGTCGGTTATGTGACCCATCAGCTCAAGAGCCTGAGCTATAAAAGCTTCTGTGTTCCCGCCCATCGGTACCAGGCCCCGGGCCACATCGGCAAACTCCGAGCCAAAGTTGACGGCGCTTATGGTGGTTACAGAGGCTACCAGGTCAGGCCTGACACCCGCTGCGTAACGGACAGTGGGTCCACCAAGGCTGTGCCCTGTCAGATTGAATTTTTCGGCACCGGTGGCGGCTTGCAAATCTTCCAGATAGGTCACAAGCTGCTCTCCCCTGACATAGGCGTCTTCCCAGGCAGAGAGGTTGGGGCTGTAGACTTCGGCACCTCTCTCCTTGAGAGCACTGTGAACACCGTAAAAGTAATCAATGCCCAGAATGGAGTCGAACCCGGCTACACCATGCACCAGAACAATAGGGTGTTTGGTTTTGTAGGCGTCACAGTCTTGCCAGAACATACAGGCTGCATTGGCCTGTGTGCTTAATAGAGCGCTAAATGTCAGTGCTGTCCAGAGGAGTTTTCTTATTATTGTGTTCGTCATGTCAATCTCAAATTTTGTTATCGTTGTATAAGGGATTTGAACACATAAAATTTCATCAGAGCAAGTTCAAGAACAGGTAATGGGCTAAACCTGTTATATTGAAAACTAAATTCAGCCGTTGACAGCTTCATAGCAGGTAAATTGGCGTTGTGTACCAGCACTGTTGCTCCTCTGTAGTGGCAGTATTGTACCCTCGTTCCCATGCTCTGCGTGGGAATGCATACCGGAGCCTGCAGGATGTGGAACAACCTGTTTCTGTTCGGAATCATGAGAGTTTATGGGGGGCTAATTTGTGGAGAGGTTCGGTATGCCAGGGACCTTGGAATCGAGATCAAAACAAAATCCCCGCATAAAGCGAGGACCGTAAAGAACGACCGGAGTCGTTAGGGGTTCCTGTGCATCCTGCCTGGTTTTTCGAGGCTTCCGTCAGTTCACATCACTGTGACACTGTATCGACTCTTCCCTGATGCAAAATGCTTCACTCAACTTAAGGTCTCAGCCTGTTTGCTGAGTCGGCTATTTTACGGACATTGCCGTATTATCCTATTGGTCCAGATACGGAATTTACTGCTTATTCCCCCGTATCCAACCTATAAAAAACCTCGCTCGAAGCAAGGCGACAAGTGCTGATCAATCAGCCGTCAGCGGTTTTTATTATTATTGGGGTGGTATTTATTCTTAGCCAGAGAGTTAGCATTTGGTGTTCTTGTTACCAGGTTCCGAAACAGTCGCTATCGACTTCGGCAATCACTCAATGGATAAGCACAGGTTACGTATTTGCCGAAGAGAAAGTATTGATCTAAGTCAGCGAAGCTTGTTTGACAGTCGATAAACCGGGGGCAGGCTCTCAGCCCGGATATTTCATAAACGTGCTCCCGCTCTCGCTTGTCCTTTGCCGCTCTATGGGAGTTTTGCTCAGTCGACCGGACTCCCCGGTACGGCGCTCCCTCACAAAATCCCTTAGAGCGACAAAGTCCTCGGCTTTGGCATCCTGCGTCGCCCTATCTCCCACATCCATGTGGTCGTGCGCGAGATTCGGGGCAGTTTATGAAATATCCGGGTTAGGAATTGACCCGAAATAACTTCGACATTTTGAACTCGATCTCCGTTCATCCTGAGTGCTGAGCTTGTCGAAGTATCGAAGGGGGATTGGCACAATACATGAGGCCGGAGTTTACAAAACGGTGACGACCAAAACGATGACAGGTCTTGAATCTTGAATGTGTTCAAAAAGAAAGACCTGCCCCCAGTTTTTTGACCCCAGTTTTTTTCAGTTTCGGGCTCCTTGGTTTTGCGTCAAGAAGAAAGACCTGACCTCAGCTTTTCCAGCTTTTCTATATGACCCCAGCTTCCCATAACCCCAGCTTCCCAGCTTTTGCAGCTTTTTGTATGACTCCAGCTTTCCAGGAAGCCCCTACTATAACCGCCCTAGCGGTTTAGTGGTGGGAGTATTTCACAATTTACTCAGCAGCGGGCACTTAACGCCTGAGGTAAATGCTCAATGATACGCTGATCACGGGTAATCAACGGGCAATCACAAAAAATGGCATCAGCTGCAATCAGCCGGTCAAAAGCGTCCCGGGTCCAGTGAATACCGATAGCCGATTGAACCAGTCCTGCGGTAGGCGTTTTTGAACAAACCATGCCCACATCACCATACAAGTCAGCAACTATTTCAGCAGGCGTGAAGGTAATCCGGCCAATCTCATGCAAATACTGAAGCTCCAGCCTTGCCAGTTCAGGCAAAACAATATCATGATATTCAAGTTGCTCCTGAGCCAGTGGAGAAATCTTGCTCAAATCACCACTGTGCAGAAAGACCGCAATATGCGTATCAATCAAAACCATTATCTGGCTCCCACTGGTGGGTGATCGCTTCCTCAAGACCATCTGCCGTATCAGGACCATCAGGCAGCAGGGTGTTGCGGACCTTAAGATTTCCAAGTTTTGATGAAGCTCTGGTGACAACATCCAGTTTTAACAGAGTTCCCCCCCGTTCAATGGTTAATGGCTTACCACTGGCGATCACTTCATCAACAAGCTGATAGATATTCTTGCGAAGCTGAGTCAGGGTTACCACCTGGTTGCTCTGTTCTGGTTCTTGTTGCGTAGGCATAAAACAAAATCCTTGAAGTATGTACGTCTATTAATGTAGAGCGTACGTTAAGTAATCGCAACCTTAAGGAAGGCCAGGCTCTTGAATCTTTTATTCCCCAGGCAAAACGGAGACAGGTCTTGAATCTTGAATGTGTTCAAAAAGAAAGACCCCAGCTTTTCTGACCCCAGCTTTTCTACCTTGCTTCCTGGCTGCCGCAATCCCCTCCCTTTTACACTCAAAAGGGCCACTGGAAAGTCATCTGGAATGGCAACGAAGGCACTGCCCGACTTTCGCCCTTCTTTGATAATGGCACCAGTCTTGGCCATGAGCTCTTCCCGAAAAAGTTCAATCAATGCGTGCGTGACAATAATATGCTGCTCGCCTATATCAACCGGGGTAGACATCAGATGAAGTGGCATAAGGATGATTGGAAATGAGGCATATTGAACACTTGGTCGAGCCGGATCGAATACTTCTCTCATGGCAGGCACTGGCAAGCAAAAACCGGTCTCGCTCTGTGGTGGGCGAGCTGATACGCAAGGGTGAAAAGGTGACTCTCCGGTATTTTTCCGACAGTAAAGATTTTCAGCAGGCAGTAGCAGATGGTTTTACCGGTTATCCTGCCTTTCAGATTCAGGAGGGAGTCAGTCAGTACGATAATCAGGTGCTTGATGCCTTTATCCGTCGACTGCCGCCTCGAACCCGCAGCGATTTCTCCCGTTACCTGGAGCTTAGAGGCTTAAACCCGGAGGCTCAAATCAGTGACTTTGCCTTACTGGGGCATTCATGAGCCCGGCTACCTGATGACGGCTTCGAGCTGATCCACCCGTTTGACAATGCTGACGGGGCATTTGAGTTTATTGTTGAAGTGGCCGGTTTTCGGCATGAGTCTGAGGTAGCCGTTGACGATATCCCCCTGGAGGCCAGCGTCAGCTTTATACCAGAGCCATCAAACTCCTTTGATGACAGGGCTATCCGGATAGAACTGAATGGCCAGAAACTCGGCTATATAGACCGTGGTCGTCTTGATCTGTTCCACCGGCATTTGTAGGCATGCCATCAGCTAACTGGAGAAGTGATCCGTAAGAACGGAACTCCTGAACGGCCACTGCTTTATATCTATACGCGGGTTGTGCCCGTCACCCACTGAGAAAACCTGAGCAGTCAATCCAAAAATGCGCTTATCAATGCCCTCTCAGAGAAAAATTCTCCTGCTGATATTGCCAAGACTATTGTAGAGGGCTTTGTTCGGGCTCCCAAATGCCCTTATTGTGGGTCGGAATCCCTTTAGCGCTGGCGGCTTGAATCTTTTCTACCCAAAGGATGGATACTTATTGTCCAAAAAAAAGCCTCCCGAAAAGGGAGGCAACTCTGTACACACTCTGTAAGCACTACGCACACATAACAGTTAACCTTAAATACTACTCCTCCCGCTAAAAGTCATACCGCAGCCGGGCGATAAACCCATCGGACTTGAAGTTATCCATCCAGTCATGGCTGTAGTTGAACGACAGCGTCATATTATCGTGCAGATCCATATCCACAGAGGCGGCAAACTGGTAGCGGGTGGTGTCACGTTTGGCACCGTGCACCACAAAGCTGTTGCCACCGGCGGCATAGTGAGCGGTCATGGTGACCGGATCGTCTTTAAAGTCGTGCAATACCATCAGTTTGAAGGCCGGGCGAAAGGCCAGATCATCACTCTGGATATCGCCCATCAGTCGCACACCCACGCCCAGTTCCATAATGGTGTAATCGTCGTTTTTCACCTGATCAAAGGCGAGGTAGTTCAACGGGGCAGACTCGCGGTAGTCGTCGGTGGTGATGCGGTAGTAATTAAAGGCCACCAGGGGTTGCCAGCTCCACTCTTCATTGCTGGGCAGGGTCATGCCGCCGCTCAGGCCGATACCCCAACTCTTGCTGTCGTAGCTGGATTGTACCCGGTTGCCGCTGACGTTACGGTGGCCTTTGTTATCCCCGGAGGCATAGCTGATCATGCCATCCATAAACATATCATCCTGGTCATAAGAGCCGTACAGGGTGAAGATATGGTTCTTGCTGTCCATGGTGCTGCCGGACCCGGCACCTTCACCGCTGATATCCGACTTGGCGTAGGTGTAGGCCACCCCGGCGTCAAACATATCGTCCAGCTCCCAGTCTGCCCCCAGGGTAAAGCCATTGGTTTTGTCCTTGTAGCCAAACACGCCGTCTTTCTCATCCTGTTTGGCGTCGTTGTAGGCATATTGAATCCAGACACCACCGGACTCCATCATATCGCCACTGTTCATGCCGGTGCGGCGGTTGGTATTGCGGGTATCAATGGCTTTACTGGACATCTGTTGTGCATCGCGGGCGGCGGTAATGTTGCTGCCGGTATCATTGGGTGTGAGCTGTTTGGCCAGTTTGGCGGAACTGTCTGGGGTCGTTGCCCGTTGGACCACAAAGGCATTGAGCGGATCTTTAACTGTGGCACGGGACTGGGCAGCGGCGGCATCTGGTGCTTTTTTTGGTGCAACGGCTACGTCCACAGCCTTGACCGCAGATGCCGGGGCACCGCCGCTGGCCGCCAGATCACAAACATAGGCTTGCATGTTCTTGGTGGCAAGCTCCATCTTTTTCGGATCCTTCGGATTCAGGATGGAATAAAAATGATGGTATTGCTCGTTAGTGGCTGCCACTGTTACGGGTTGGTTGATTCCCTTATCAGTGGCTGCCATCAATACCTGCCCCGCACTGGCCTTTGAACTATCAAAAACAACCCTGGCATCAGGCCCGATGTTAATAGATTTGGCAGTGACCAAAGGCTTGTCTTTAGCTGGGAGTGGGGCACTTGGATCAATATTAATTTCACCATCCTGATGGAAGCTTCCACTTTCCACCTTTACGCTTCTATTGATGATCAATTTACCCCCTTTGGCAATGCTCAAGGTGGGGGGCTCAGGTGCTTCGGATTTAGATACAGGGCCACGAATAGTAAATGTTTCTGCAGTATTTTTACTTAGTGCTGTCAGCTGGCCCGTTACCTGGACGGTGTTGACGGGGCCATTAATAGTTCCGTTCAGGGTGCTTTTACCGCCGAAGGTGATATTTTTAGCGCCGGTGATGTCACCGTTGATGGAGCCCCCATCCTCTGTAAGTTCAACTGTGGTATGATCGGGTACAATTGTGAAATCAAGGTTGCCATCTATGTTACCGCTGGTTTTTACTTTCAGAGTCTGATTTTTGCTTTCACCTTCAATTGGTTTAATAGCAATCTTAACTGGGGAAGGTGCTTTAGAGCCAGATTGGTTTACTTTTGATTCCGAGCTGGGAGCCTGTGTAACAATCCCGCTGACATTAGCACCTTGGGCAACATTGACGGTCACTACACTACTTTTAGCCGCCAATGTGATGACCGGAGAGACCTCCCACTCTTTACCAGTTATGTTCAGAGCATTAACGTCTCCGGTCATTGCCCCAAGTTTGGCACCGTTAGCTAAATCCAGAGTGCCGATGCTTTTGGTGGTGAGTGCAACCGCTCTGTCGGGCGTATTCAAGACCAGGTTTGGAATACTGGCCCGGTCATTAGGAGCAGGTAAACCACTACCCACCTGCACCTGATCAAAATCAAGTTCACCAGCTTTGACTGAAGCTGCATTGGTAATAGGACCGAGAGTCGCTATCCCATTAATATTGACAGTTTCGGCACCTGAAATCGCTCCGAGGCTGGCGTCTTTAGCGATATCCATGGTGGTGAGAGTTCCACCTTTGACGACATTAACAGCCAGGTTCTGTTTACTGGTGGTTTGTACCTTCAGCGTCTGTTTAGATATTGAAGACGCAGCATTGCCGGACTGAACTGGCTCAACATTCAGAGCGGTCAAAACTCCGCCATCGTTTACCTTAATACTTTCCAGATTGGTGAAGGTGCCGGATGTTTCCCAAGTTGGAGTAGAGGAAGAACCTCCATTTATACTCATAGAGTTAATAGTGGAAATATTGCCCTCAATAGCACCACCACTGATAATAAGTTTGTCTGTATGAGTATCACCATTCTCCAGTTTTGTGACCTTGCCACCGGCGATCTCAAAGGTAGTATTGGGTCGATTAGGATAATTAAAATTAATGGAGTAAGCATTATCATCAGCGTCTGCTGTCGTTTTCAGATAAAACGAATCTGGTGCTCCCTCTTTGGTAAAGGGAATAGATAGAACTTTTTTTGAATCCTCCTGACCAGAGCGATTAGCTTTATCAACAGCTTTGATTTCGGTACCAGTTTCAATTTTTGCCAATCCCAATCGTTTTAAATCAGGAATGATTGAGGCAGGAGGAGCAGCATACTCTATACCTTTGAAGCCATTTGGCCACTTATCACCGGTTGGTGCCGACACTCCAGTTGATATCACAAGAGTATCTGTTTTAGAAGAGTTACCAAATACCTTGGTATAATCAGTATTCGCTATCGGTACAAACTTGATACTCGGCCGCAAACTGGCCTCCCGGAAGTCGATCCCACTGATTACACCATTACCAGTGGTTTGGATTTCAAGAAAATCATCTAAATCCGCCTGTTGATTGAAAGTAACATTTAAAGTTGCTTTTGGTGGGGAACTGATAACGTTAGTACTATAAGGGACGCTTTTAATAGCAGATACTGTCCCCTTTGGGGGTTCGCTTCCTTCCGCTCCAACCGTAATACTTTCCGTATTGATTACCAAACCAGACGACTGCCAGTTATCACCAGTGATTATGATGTCGTCGACATTAGTGACTGTTCCGAATTGCACACCTTCTCCAATAGTAAGGCTTTTTATCAGCTCTGTTTCAGTACCCGTTATCTGTATGGGAGTTGTTCTATTTTTAGGTGTTGATATTGGGGCGTTGATATTCAAAGAGCCAGTAACTCCGTCAACCGGAGCCGCTGCACCCTGTCCTACAAGTGAGATGGCGTTAATCACAGTAGTTGGCTCATCACCTTTATCAGCTTCAGATCTGCTGGCAGTAATGCTTTGAACGTCACTCAAAGCTGATAACAATTGCCAGCCATTAGCACTTACTTCAATATTTTTAATAACAGGGGCTGCCCCTGTTAGCTTTGTAACGCCCAATATATGCAGTTGGTCGATTTTGCCAGCAGCATCACCGGTCTTAGTGCTGGTAATCGCCAGTTCGTCAGACATTACCTGCAAAGAACCGGCTGCGTTGTCTTTGTCTTTAATAGCATTTATTACAACAGCGTTGCTATCGCTGACATAAAGGTGGTTTACGGTACCATCGGTGGTGAGTGCGCTGACTCCTTTGGCCAGGCCATTGACTTGCCAGCCAGCGGGATCGCCAACAGTGATTTTGCCAACCTCGGCAGGGTCAGAAGAACCTTTGTTTAAATTGAGCTCTGTAGCACCGAGTATATGCAGATGGTCGATTTTGCCAACTGCGCTAAGACCTTTAACGGTGTTAACCTCCAGTTTGTCAGACCTAACCCTCAGCGTCCCTGCCTCACTATTTTTAATAGTACTTAGCGCGTAGTTCTGATCATAAACATAAAGATTATTGACGGTACCTAAAGTGTTGAGTGCTTCTACTTGGCTGGCAAAGCCGTCGACATGCCAACCAGTGATACCGTCAACAAAAATATTGTCAATTGAGGCAAAGCCGGGTTTATGATCTTTTACGTCATCGCTTAATGTCAGCTTTGTGTTATCACCATGTATGTGCAGAATGCCGATTTTACCCAAGACATCACCACTGTTATTGGTATTGGTGGCGATAGTCAGATTTTCAGCACCCTTAGAATTAACGCTCAAAGAACCACGGTCACTACCTAAGAGGTTTTGAACGTTCACATAGAGATTTTCAATGGTGCCAGTGGTTTTGACTACGCTTACATCTTTAGCCACACCATCAACCTGCCAACCAGCAGTGTCGCCAACAGTGATTTTGTCAACAGTAGCGGGGCCAGGCGACGAGCTGTTACCGTCGCTTAAGTTGAGATGTGTAGCATCGAGTATATGCAGATTTTTGACTTTGCCGTCGGCACCGCCGGCGGTTTCAATCGTCAGAGTCTCATCAGATGCCATTTTAATTTTAAGGGTATTTGGATCAGCGCTTTTCGCTAAGTCTTCTGCTTTTTTACTGACACGAAGGTCTTCGATCGCGCTGTTGGTTTTCAACTTGTTTGCACCGGACACATGCCCTTGGGCTTTCCAGCCAGTGCCAGTGATATTGATAGTTTCAAAACCACTGATATTACCCTTGATCCCGTCACCCGTTGTGGCAGTGATGGTTATCTTGTCATCATCGCTACCACCACCTTTTATGTCACCGGTAAATGTACCATCCTGAATGTTTACAATAACAGGTTTGTCTGATGCCTCTATGTCCGGTGCATCTACTGCCGGTTTGCCGCCCAGACCTGTGATAACAGAACCTTTTTGGAAATCAACGGTAGCGCTTCCGGTTATTGCAATGGCGGCTTTAGAGCCTTCGATTGTACTGCCATTTATTGTGAGTGTTCCCCCGGCAACGGATACCCCAGTTGCATCGGCTGCACTTGTAGCTGCCGTGATAGATCCCGCTCCACTAATGGTTAATGATTGATCAACAACCTTCACGCCGGTAGCGCCAGCCCCAACCTCAACGCTTGCTTGCCCAGTATTAGTCAGAGTCAGGGTATTAGTACCAGACTGTCCGACAATGCTTGCGCCATCGCCTGTTCCGGTTACTTTGATGGTAACACCTGTCGGAATTTCCAGATTGCCGCCTTCTAATGAAATGTTTTCTCCTGGTTCTTTTATGTCAATCCCATTAATAGCTTTCACAGGATTTTGACCTATAATGATTGCTTGTTTTTCGGGCGGCCAGTAAGCAGGTTTTGTCGAATCGCTCGAGTCTCCACCTCCACCATTGCTCTGAGACATTACAGCAGGAGCCGCTGGTTTAACATCAACAGAAGGGGCAACATCCAACTCCTCAGCATACAAACCACCACTGCCACTCCACCCGGCCAGCACAGAGCTGATACCCAGAACCAGAGCTTTCTTTCTTAATATAACTACTGAACGACTCATCACATATACCTTGAACGACGTTAAGCGCCTGAAGATGGTTTTAGATGCCTTGAAGGGTGTTGAATCAAACCAGAAAATAAACGTCAGATAAATTATAAAAAAACGACGGATATCCAATTAATAACAAAGAATAGAATAACTGAACTTTAAGTTAGTCCAGGAACCACCGAATCTAAATATCGTTTATCTTTTAAAAAAACTTTATTAAGACAATTTTTTTATACTATGTCTCACTCAGGCCCTGTTATATTGCACACTAACTTCAGTCCATGGCATATTCCGAGCATATTCACTGGCTCTTTGTGCTATCTCTTCTGCTCCTGTGTAGTGGAAAGTATTGTAATGGATTTGCAAATTCTTACAGGTGAATTCCACATTAGCTAGCATTTCGACCGTGTTACCAACGAAACAAACCTGTGCCGGGCGCTCGGGCATTTTCTCGATGTATTGCTCCATCACCGAGCCTTCTGTGCCCTGTTTGTCGGCAACGCTTTCGATACTGTCAAACAGGCGCTCATCGATATTGGCTTTTTGCAGCTTTTCTCTGGCTGCTGTTGCTGTGGCCCGGGTCAACACTATAATGTGCGCGTCAGGTGCTTTTTGTCTGATGCGTTGCAGGGTCCGCTCAATATCGTTTTCAACAGCAACCCGTTTTAATTGCCCATAAACAAAGTCAAGGGTTACCAGGGTCTGGTCAACATTAAACATCACTAATGGGTGGTATCCCGGAGTCACATAGTCAATAACGGCGGCAATACTTTTTACGTTATATTCCCGATCCTGGATAGGCAAAGGCGTATGGCAGGTTGTCTGGGTTATGCCGGTTGCTGAGTGCTGCGATGGTGATTGCATCGCGCTTGCATGGTGCGCATCCGAGCGCTCGACCCATTGCGTATACTGTTGCTCAATGGCCGCAAAGTTTGCCAGCGGTGTGATATTCGGGGAAGTTGTCCAGCCGCCATTGAGGTTGTCGGGACGGTAGCAGTGGAGTTCATCAATTGAGGTGATCGCTTGGCAAGCCTGATTAAAATAAACGCCTGTTTGTAAGTCAAATATTGTTTTCAATATCTGGCACTGTGTTTCCGTTAGCTGGGTGGCATCCGGGTTGGTTTCCACGGAACACTTTGTCTGGAGTGATGCTCCGGCTGTGTGAGGGTTTGATGCCGTGATCTTTCTTTGGGCAAGCGCTTTAATGTCCGGCGGAAGCAGGTCATAAAAATCCTGAGCCTCGCTTATGTAGGGTTGGATCTGGTCTAGCTCATCACTGAACTCGCCATTGTAAATGCAAAGAACTGAACCCCGGGAGTTGGTCAGGTAGGGTCGCCCACCGTTGTTGTGGCACTGATATTCTCCCGAATCAAGGTTGCTCTTGAGTTGTGTACTTATGCTCTCAATCAGTATTTTGTCAAGCTCTGGCATCATTCGGTCAAGCATTGGCATCTTCCGTTTGGTTTAAAGTGGCTATCATCGCCGTTTCGGATGGTCACAATGCTGTTCAGGTTAGCTGGCTGTGTAACACCTGTCATTGACCTTATGGTTAGTTATATTGACAAATTTTGCCGAGAAAAATATTTTGCTCAACGACTTTTCATCCCTGAGGGTGGCGACCTTTTCCCAGACTGAGTGATGAAGTTATCCTGTGACAAATCCTGAAGGCATTTTTTTCTGCAATTGCTGCCCCAGCCGGGCCAGTTGCTGGACAGGAATTGGCAGCTGTTCCAGCTCCAGGCTATCCAGCAGGTTTTTTACTCCAAGCCCCAGCTCAGTGTCACCCTCAATCATCAGGCTGCGCTGGAAGAACAGGGTATCCGGGTCTTCCTGTCGGCTGGCCAGTTTCAGGAAGGCTTTGCTGTCTCCCCGGAATTCAACATCAAAGTGTCGTGGGCCGGTAGCGGTCAGCTGACTGCCATCGAAACTGATAAAGAAGCTGATGTCGATATCGGTAATATGGATTTTCAGGCAGCGACTTTCCAGAAAATCAAAATCGCCTTCTTCTACCGGCGTATGGAAGATGTGGTTGATGGCTTTGGTCAGTGGTTTGTTCACCATGGCTGATGGCAGCAGCCTGACCGGCAGGCCCAGTAACTCAATACCTGGTTTTTTGAGTCTCTCCCGCAGGTTAATACCGGGCAGAGGAAGTCTAATAGATGGCAGCAGACTCAATGACAGCTCCTTCTCATATTGCTCACTTTTTCAAATTTCTCAATGGTGGCCCGGTCCAGCAGGTACAGCTCATCCAGTATGCGCAGTTGCAGAGAACCAGGGCCGGGGCAATCCATACTGGCCAGTTCGCCGGCAATGCCAAGGCAGGTAAGGCCCGATACGGCGGCAATCAGTGGTGTATCGCAGATCGCAAGAAAAGCACCGATGATGGCAGTTGCCGTACAACCGGTGCCGGTTACTCTGGCCATCATAGGGTGGCCATTATTGATTTTGTAGACGTCGTAGCCATCGGTCACATAATCGGTAGCACCGGTTACCGCGATAATCAGATGATGTTCACGGGCCTTTTCCTGAATAAATTCCAGGGTAGATTCACTGCTACTGCTGCTGTCGACGCCTTTCCCCTCATTGGCACCGGTAAACAGGGCTTTGATCTCGGAGGCGTTGCCCCGCACAACGGATGGCTTGTTGGCCAGCAACTGTTTATTGCCTGTCAGTCGGAAGGGGGTTGCCCCGACACCGACCGGGTCGAGAATCCAGGGCTTTTCAAGTTGTAATGCCGTTTCTGTGGCCAGAAGCATGCTTTGCAGACCGGAGCCGGTCAGCGTTCCTGTATTGATCACCAGGCTGCTGGTAATGCTCACCATATCTGCGACTTCTTCAATGGCATGGGCCATGATCGGCGATGCACCAATGGCCAGCAGGGCATTGGCTGTGATGTTGGTGACCACATCATTGGTGATGTTGTGAACCAGCGGCTGCTTTTCTCTCACTTCTTTGAGTGAATGAATCATTTGTTCTTGCATAGGAAAGGCCTTTTTATCCATGCTCAATAATAATGATGTCTGGCGGTCAGTGAATTGACACGTGTCACGGTCTTGTCTCCTGACAAATGATTTCAAGAGTAGATCATTTGTTATCAGGTTTTTTGTTGTTGGCGACTATTCCTGTTTAAAAGAGATATGTTGAAATTATATTCTGCAAATTATCTAAATATGGATTTATTAGCTATTGTTTTTTGCCTTATCTAGCTATATTTTTCAACGTCTGAATACTGCTGTTTCAGTTCGGTTTTCTGCTTATCAGTTATCCCGTCAGATCTCAGTTTTTACTTATGGAAGGGGCTTCAGAACCTTCTCCTGAACAGACTGACGGATTCTATTTAATTTCAAATGAATTGACCGGTTCTTCCTTTACAGAATCGGTGCAGGGATTTTTTTGCGCTTTTTCTGCCCGATCAGGGCTATTTGTTTCAGGAGCGAGGGAGATGGTTTTTAATCGGGATATGTTGGCGGATACTTTTGCCATGATTACCTTTGGTATTGTGGTTGGCATGAGTGTTGAACTGCTGGCAGGGCTGAGTTTTGAACAGTCACTGCAATCCCGTCTGATGAGTGTTCCCGTTAACCTGTTAACGGCAAGAGCTTATGGACTGTACCGTGACTGGCTGATTCGTCGTGGCCGGTTTATCGGTAATGGCTTTATGCAAATGACGCTGCTGGATGCCCTGGCGTTTCTGTCGTTTCAGATTCCGCTGTATGCCTTGCTGTTATTGTCGACGGGTGTCAATTTGGAGCAGTTGCTGGTTGCCTGTGCAGGGCAGATAGGAGCCATGCTGATCATGGGGCGGCCATACGGAATCTATTTGCAGCTCTGTCGCAACTGGTTCAAGCCTGTCGCAATTCCTGTCGCATAAAAAATCTTCAGTTTTCATGAATAAAGCCCTGATTCGTAAGCGATTTCGAATCAGGGCTTTTTATTTTTCTGTCCTGACGGTATAGTTATTTTCCGAAATGAGCCGGCATGATTTCATGTATTTGTCGATGCACTCTGGTGTTAATAACGCATTAATAACATAACCTCCATGCACTCATGTCATCCATGAGTCCGGCCTGAACTTCTATTCAATTTGTGACGGCTGTTATGGGGTATAAGCTGTGTCACGTATCGTCTGTATCTGTCGTAAGTCAAGCTGCGCTGCCCTCTATGGGGGGCATTGTTATGCCATATACGACAGCGTATTTGCATCATGGCTTGCGAGTTTCAGAAGCTGAGGTTCACCTTCTGAAGTTCAGGACTGAGCATTACAAGGGGGAAGCATGTCCTTACTGGAAGTAGAAGGGCTGCGCATTGAGTTTCCATCTCGTCATGGTACTGCTGTAGCTGTTAAAGGGGTTTCATTTACCCTCGAAAAGGGTGAGATACTGGGCCTTGTCGGTGAGTCCGGTGCCGGTAAATCCACCGTTGGCAATGCGGTCATTGACTTGCTGAGCCCTCCGGGTGTGGTGGCTGGTGGCAATATTAAGCTGGATGGCCAGGCCATCAGCGGTCTCAGTGGCGAAGCCATTCGCCGGATCCGTGGTCGTCGTATCGGGTTTATTTTTCAGGACCCAATGACGTCTCTTAACCCACTTCTGACCATTGAAACCCAGATGGTGGAAACCATCATGGTCAATCTGGGGCTTGATAAAGCAGCGGCCTATAATAAGTCAATTGAACTGCTGACCTCGGTGGGCATTTCAGAGCCGGAAGTGCGTATCAGGCAATACCCTCACCAGTTTTCCGGTGGTATGCGACAGCGTGTTGTTATTGCCATTGCTCTGTCCGGCGATCCTGAGCTGATTATTGCCGATGAACCCACCACGGCACTTGATGTCTCTATTCAGAATCAGATTCTCGAATTGATCCGCAAACTCTGTAAAGAGCGGGACGTTGGCTGCCTGCTGGTAACCCACGATATGGGCGTTATTGCCAATGTGACGGATCGTGTCGCTGTTATGTATATGGGTGACCTGGTGGAACTGGGTTCTACAGAGCAGATTTTATGCCGCCCGGAACACCCTTATACCCAGAGCCTGATCAGTGCCGTGCCCAGAACCGATATTAAACTGCACCGCTTTCCCAGGGTCGAGTACATCGAAAAAGAGCAGGGGCGTCATATTGATGTGAAGAATCACTGGCTGGGGCAGAAAGAGCAGCTTTCTGATTTGAATGCAGAGATTAGCGACCGTGCCCTGCTGACAGTGAAAGACGTTAACCTTCGTTTTGAAACCCAGTCTGCGTTTTTTGCAAAAAATCGCCGTTACGTTCAGGCATCCAACCAGGTGTCTTTTGAGGTGCGCGCCGGTGAAACCTTTGGTCTGGTGGGGGAGTCCGGTTCCGGTAAGTCGACGATTGCCCGGATTATTGCCGGTCTTTATCCACCAGACTCCGGATTGATTGAGTTTGCCGGTCAGGATATTACCCGGCTGACTGAAAAGCAGCGTAAGCCATTTCGCCGTCAGATTCAGATGGTGTTTCAAAATCCCTATTCCAGCATGAATGCCCGGATGACGGTGCAGGACATCATTGCCGAGCCCATTCGTTTTCATCAACTGGCCGAATCTGAACGTCAGATCAATCGTATCGTGGCGGATCTGCTGGATCACGTTGGCCTTGGGCGTGCGGCCGGGGTCAAGTATCCCCATGAGTTTTCCGGTGGACAGCGTCAGCGCATCTCCATTGCCAGGGCGCTGGCAACCCGCCCGAGATTCCTGATCTGTGACGAGCCGACCTCGGCTTTGGATGTCTCGGTACAGGCTCAGATTCTCAACCTGTTAAAAGACCTTCAGGAAGAGCTTGGCCTGACCATGCTGTTTATCAGCCACGATCTGCCGGTTATTTTGCAGATGTGTGACCGCATCGGTGTGATGAAGATGGGTACACTGGTTGAGGTGGGGGATACCGACCGGATTTTCAGTGATCCTCACCATGAGTACACCCGGCATCTGATCAATATGATGCCAAGGGTTGAGAATCTGTCCCGTAGTGGGTTGGATATTGAAGCCAGAGTTGCTGCGCATTCTTAGGTATAGTTCTTGAATAATTTTAAAAAGTGAAACACCTGTAATGGGGGAGCGATGAAAAAAACTATGAAAAAGCTTGCCGGAGCGATCCTGGCAGCATCATTGGCGTTAGGGGCTCAGGCCGCTACTTTAAAAATGGCATACGACTCGGATCCGGTATCTCTGGACCCGCATGAGCAGCTGTCTGGTGCAACGCTGCAGTTGTCTCACCTGGTGTTTGATCCACTGGTTCGCTGGGATGACAACCTTCAGTTTGAGCCTCGTCTGGCGGAGAAGTGGCAGCGTATTGATGACCGGACCATGCGCTTTACCCTTCGTAAAGGCGTTAAATTCCACAGCGGTAATGCGCTGACGTCTGCCGACGTTCAATGGACTTTTCAGCGACTGGCCAGCAGCCCGGACTTCAAAGCGGTGTTCGAGCCTTTTGCCGCAGTGAAGGTCATTGATGACTATACCTTTGATCTGGTGACCAAAGAGGCGTTCCCCCTGGTCCTTAACTCTGCCACCTACATCTTCCCGATGGACAGCAAGTTCTATGCAGGTCTGGATAGTACAGGTCAGGAGAAGTCTTTGCTGAAGAAGCACGGCGATACCTATGCCTCTAAAAATGCTTCTGGTACCGGGCCTTTTATTGTGACCGAGCGTCAGCAGGGCGTGCGTGTCGATTTCCAGCGGTTTGAGGGTTACTGGGATAAGCAATCGCCGGGGAATGTGGACGAGATTGTGCTTACACCTATTAAAGAAGGCCCAACCCGTGTAGCCGCTCTGCTGTCCGGTGACGTGGACTTTATCTTCCCTGTGCCGCCTAACGATCATGAGCGTATCAAGCGGTCTGGCAATACGGACCTGGTGACCCTCGGTGGTACCCGTATCATCAGTTTCCAGCTGAATCAGGAGCGTGTTCCCGCGTTCAAAGACAAGCGTGTTCGTCAGGCCATTAATTATGCCATCAACAATGACGGCATCGTTAAGAAAATCATGAAAGGCTTTGCGACACCTGCCGGTCAGCAGGGGCCAAAAGGCTACGCCGGTTATGTTGATGATCTGCAGCCACGTTATGACCTGAAAAAGGCCAGACAGCTGATGAAAGAAGCCGGTTATGAAGATGGTTTCGCCATCACCATGATGGCTCCCAATAACCGTTATGTGAACGATGCCAGGATCGCTCAGGCGGTGGCTTCCATGCTGTCAAAAATCAACATTAAAGTGGATCTGAAAACTCTGCCAAAAGCGCAGTACTGGCCTGAGTTTGATGAGCGTTCTGCAGATATGATGATGATTGGCTGGCACTCCGATACGGAAGATTCCGCCAACTTTACCGAGTACCTCACGGCCTGTGCCGATTCGGTTTCCGGCTGGGGACAGTATAACTCCGGTAATTACTGCAATGAGGCGGTAGACGCGCTGGTTAAGAAAGCTGGCTCTGAAACCGATCCAAACATACGGGCACAGATTCTTCAGGACGTTGAGCGTACCCTCTATGAGGAAGCAGCCTTTGTTCCACTGCACTGGCAGAACCTTGCCTGGGGTGCCAGCAAGAACGTGGCCGCCAAAGACGTTGTTAACGTGATGAACTTCCCTTACCTGGGCGACCTGGTGATCAAGGAGTAAACGGTTTAGCCCGGATACTCGTGGTCTAAAAGCCTTGAACCACAAAGACACGAAGGCACAAAGGAAGCCTTTTTTGCTTGCTGAGCGAAGCTCAGGCAAGCCCGGAAAAAACTTTGTGTCTTTGTGCCTTTGTGGTTCCCTTCTTTTAACACCCTCGGGAAACGAGTTCGGACCGGGGAATGAAAATGCTTCGCTATTGCTTTTGTCAGGCATCCAGGGATATTTATGCTGTTATTTTTAATGCGCAGGCTTATGCAGGGGCTGATAGTGATGTTTGTTATCAGCATTATCAGCTTTTCCATACAGGACAATCTTGGGGATCCCCTCCGGGAGCTGGTAGGGCAATCGGTGTCAGAAGCCGAACGTGAAAAGTTGCGTGACGAGATGGGGCTAAACGACCCGTTCCTCACTCAATACACAAGATTTATGGGCAACGCGTTACAGGGCGACCTGGGGAATTCTTATTTTTTCAAAGCGCCAGCGTTGGACGTGATATTGGCCAAAATGCCAGCCACCCTTGAGCTGGTGTTTGCCGCGAGTTTGATCATTATTCTGGTGTCTATTCCCGCTGGTGTGTATTGTGCCATTCGGCCCCATAGCTGGTTTACCCGGTTAATTCTCGGGTTCAGTATTCTCGGTATTTCTGTCCCTGTCTTTCTGACCGCTATTTTCAGTATTTACCTGTTCTCTATTGAGCTGGGCTGGCTGCCATCTTATGGCCGGGGTGAGCTGGTGCCGGTTATCGGTGGCTGGGAGAGCGGCCTGTTTACTCAAGATGGCCTGTTGCATCTGATTCTGCCTGCCATCTCGCTGGCCAGCATTATGCTGCCACTGTTTATCCGACTGATTCGCTCTGAAATGTCAGAAGTGTTGCATACCGAGTACGTCAAGTTTGCCAAAGCGAAAGGTTTGAAAAAGGCACGTATCTACTTCCTCCATGCCCTGAAGAACACCATGCTGCCGGTCATTACTGTTGGCGGTGTGCAGATAGGAACCATGGTCGCTTATACCATTCTTACGGAGACTGTCTTCCAGTGGCCGGGCATGGGCTTTCTGTTTCTGGAAGCGGTCAACCGGGTGGATACGCCGCTGATTGTGGCTTACCTGATTGTTGTAGGTGCCATTTTTGTGGTGGTGAATACGCTGGTGGATCTGCTGTATGGCCTGATTAACCCCACCGTCAGACTGGCGAGGAGCGCCCAATGAGTGAAATGATATCGAACGCGCCGGTCGATCAGGAAACTGCTGCGGCTAATAGGGCACCGGGGCGCTGGGAGCGTTTCAGGAACTCTACCTTCTGGTACAGCTTCACCCGTGACAAGGTGGCCATGGTCTGCGCCTTGGTTTTTGCGCTGTTTGTGGGGGCTGCGCTGTTGGCTCCGATCCTGGCTCCCACCAATCCCTACGATCTGTCAACCATTGATATTATGGATTCGGAAATTCCCCCGGCGTGGTCAGCAGAAGGGGATGAACGTTTTCTGCTGGGCACCGATGACCAGGGGCGTGATCTGTTCAGTACCATTCTCTATGGTATGCGCATCTCATTGGCGATCGGTCTGTTTGCTGTTTTGTTGCAGGCTTTCCTGGGTATCGTTCTGGGTTTGACCGCCGGTTACTTTGGTGGCCGAATCGATAGTTTTCTGATGCGGGTTGCGGATATTCAGCTGTCGTTCTCTACCATGATGGTGGCGATTATCGTGCTGGCGGTTTTCCAGGCCTCTTTTGGTTCGGAACTCTACAGTAAGCTGGCCATGTTCATGCTGATACTGGTGATTGGTATTGCCGAGTGGCCTCAATATGCCCGTACGGTTCGGGCATCGGTATTGGCAGAAAAGAAGAAGGAGTATGTAGAGGCGGCCAGGGTTATGGGTTTTGGTGCCGGGCGCATTATGTTTCGACATATCCTGCCAAACTCACTGTCGCCTATTCTGGTGATCTCGACGGTGCAGATTGCCAATGCGATTATCAGTGAGGCCGCGTTGTCGTTCCTGGGTCTTGGTATGCCGGTATCCCAGCCTTCCCTGGGGTCTCTGATTTCCAGTGGTTTTGAGTATATCTTCTCTGGCAGCTGGTGGATTACGGTTATTCCCGGGATTGTGCTGGTGGTTCTGGTGTTGGTGCTCAATCTTCTGGGTGACTGGCTCAGGGATGTGTTGAATCCAAAACTGTATAAGGGCTAATACTCATGCAGAGCCCGCAAAAGCAAAAGCTGCCTGTCTTTTCGGGCAGCGGGTGGCGGGCAGCGCTTATTGAAATGTCGAAGTTATTAAACAGCTCCCGGGAAGAAACCACCTGAACAGCTTCTATTCACCGCTTTGTTGATCTGAGTTAACACTACCGACTTATAAGTTGGTTATTATCTACGCAAATATTGGTTTTATAATTACTCACGTATTTAGATATGTCCCGTATAGCGTTGTTGCACCAGGGGTGTGAAGGCCAGACCCAAAAAATTACCGAAAGAATCGGCCAGTGCCTGGCCCAGGCTGGTCATGAGACGTTTGTCAGCTCTATTACTGATCTGAACGACGGCTTCTCACTTCAGTCTTGTGATGGTGTTATCCTTGGTTGTTCGATTCGTTATGGCAAACACCATAAAGCGTGTTACCAGTTTATCAGGCAATACAGTGACCAGCTGGCAACCATTCCGGGTTACTTTTTTTCCGTCAATCTGACCGCCCGCAAGCCTGAACGACGGGACCCTCATAACAACCGTTACCTGCAGAAATTCCTGAAACAGATTTCATGGACTCCCGACCGGGTGGAAGTGTTTGCCGGTGCTTTGCTGTATACCCGATATCGCTGGATTGATAAACAGATGATCCGCTTGATTATGAAACTGACCGGGGGGCCTATTGACGTCACTCAGAATACCGAGTTTACCGACTGGATGCGGGTTAAGGCGTTTGCCGAGCAATTAAACCGGGACTTTCAGAAAATAAGCCGCCCAATGGCGGCTGAAGCTTATAAAAGTACCGTGATTGAAGAACCTTCAGTTCCCGGAATGATTAAATCCAAAATGATGTCCTGAGGCTTTTATTCATTAAATTTGGACAATTCCTGACTGAGTTGCTGTGTGAGCCATGGCTTCTCCGGCAGTGGTGCATCCAGGCGGGGGGCATCCAGGGTTGCCGCATGGTAGATGTCCCTTGGCAGGTGAACCACGCTGAGAGCAAGAGCTATGGCAGCAGATGCCAGAGTGGCAACTGCGCCAATGCCAAGCCCGAGAACGGCACCGGTACGGATGCCTGCCTCTTTGCCAACATAGGCACCAGCGGCAACAATATAGGGGTTAAAAGAAAAAGTCAGCAAGTCTAATATCTGAGGAATCAGAGCCACAGTAAATCCTGCCGTAGCGCCAACTGCCGCACCGGCACCCATGCCCATAAACATGCCTGCGGAGCCACCGAACATCATGGCCGTTAAGATTCGGTTTCTGACCGCCTTGAATGGATAAACCAGCCGGTCTTTTAAACTTGGCTTTGCCGACAAGTCAGCGCTTGGGTTGCTATCCTGGATAACTTGAGTAGTCGTTGATCGCTTTGTGGTCTTCCTGTGCCCGAAGCGCCCTCCGTCGATCATGTCGGTTTGGAATTCAGTAAGAAAGGGGATCTTTTGTTGATTGCCAGTAGTAGCAGTAGTAGGTCTACACATAGATACTCTCCATTATCCGTAGTTTCTTAAATACAATCCGATGTATTGGGCGTTTTGTTCAAGTTATGGGAGTAATTTACAACGAGCTGAGCCAAAAGTTCATAACACTGTGTTTAGTATTACTGACAATACTGCTGATTCTTGTTTTAGTAATGGTGGGGGCTGTATAAACTATTGATATTTATATCTTATTTCTCTAAAAATAAGTTATTGCCATTTAAGGCTGTTTTGTTATGAACCAATTTCGTTAAAAATCATAATGTCGATAATGATTACCAGACAGGATGATAAAAGGAGAACGTTTAAATGCATCTCGCTACAGGTTTTTTTCTTCTGGTGTTTTCTCTGATGGTCAGTGCGGACGGCCTGCAGAGCCAGCTGACACCCGGAGGTATTCTGGTTGGTCAGGCGGCACCGGGGAGTCGGATTGTTTATGACAACCAGGACGTCAGAGTAGCGAAAGATGGGCGCTTTATTCTTGGTTTTGGCCGTGATGCAGAACTGAAGCAGTCCTATACAGAGCACTTTGCCAGTGGCGAACTGAAGACGTTTCATTTAATCCTGAAGCCACGGAAATATGATATTCAGCGGTTGACCGGGATTGCCAGAAAATATGTATCACCGGATGAGCGGGTGTTATCCCGTATCCGCAGAGAAGCTGAAGAGGTGCGTGCAGCCAGAGTACCTGATACGGATCAGGAGGATTTTTTTAACGGCTTTGACTGGCCGGTAAAAGGCCGCATCAGTGGTGTCTATGGCAGCCAGCGCGTGTATAACGGTCAACCTGGGCGGCCACACTACGGTCTGGATATTGCCGTACCCACAGGCACACCGGTAGTGGCACCGGCTGATGGGGTTGTGCGACTGGTGGACCCGGACCTCTACTATTCCGGCGGCACCATCATTATTGATCATGGCCACGGTATTTTTTCCAGCTTTCTCCATCTCAGCAAAGTCTCTGTGAAAAGTGGGGCGGCTATCAAACGAGGGCAGACTATCGGTGAAGTGGGTGCCACTGGCCGGGTTACCGGTGCCCATCTTGACTGGCGCTATAACTGGTTTGATAAGCGGCTTGACCCTGCTTTGTTAACGCTTGGGGATCAGTAAATTCAACAGACCCTGCGGTATGTTATGATCCCTGACAGGGAGGACATAATCATGACATTCTTTGGTAAAGACCCCGATAAACAGCAACTTCCAACTGAAGAAAAAGCCCTGCCGGGCAGGGAGGATGCGATGCCGGTCCCGGCCCGGCATTATGTCAATGGACAGCCATTGAGGCCGCCATTTCCCGATGGCTTGCAGACCATCTATCTGGGGCTTGGCTGTTTCTGGGGAGCAGAGCGATTGTTCTGGCAACTGCCCGGTGTTTATACAACGGCTGTTGGCTATGCAGGTGGTTACACACCCAATCCTACTTATGAAGAAGTCTGCACCGGAGCAACCGGGCATACAGAAATGGTGATGGTGGTTTACGATCCTGAAAAGCTAACGACACAGGCTTTATTAGCATGTTTCTGGGAATCCCATGATCCAACCCAGGGAATGAGACAGGGTAACGATGTGGGAACTCAGTATCGTTCAGCCATTTATACCACCACGGATGAACAGGCCGGATTGGCGGAAAGCTCAAGGAGTGAATTTTCAAAGTCTTTGCAACAGCAGGGATATCCGGATGTTACAACAGAAATCCGTGAGGCTCCTCCGTTCTACTACGCAGAAGAATACCATCAGCAATATCTGGCCAGGAATCCCGGCGGTTACTGCGGTCTGAAAGGTACGGGTGTTTGTCTTGGCAAGTAACCGCTATTGATTTTCAACCAGACAAAAAAACGGACAACCAAGAGAAAGATTAGGTTGCCCGGACGCAGTTTGCTGAATGGATTGAAACAGGAGCTTCATGGACAGGTAACCGTGTGTTACCTAATCCATGCCTAATAAGATAGACAGCCGCTGTTGATTCCTCACTGCGTATTGCTACCTGTTTTTTTGCGATTTTTACTTAGATTGTTTGTCGAGGATAGACGGCAGTCTCGCTTCTGGTGTAACTACCGGCATAAGCCTCCTATATTTTATTTCTGATCAGATCCCTGATCAGGAAGCGGGAGGGGTGAATGGCTTCCAGCAGTTTTGCAGGCATTGATAGACCGACAGTACTATCGGCCTCACCGGTGATCATGGTGGCCAGAATCTCACCGGCAACAGGGCAGGAGATTATTCCCCGGGAACCGTGTCCGGCGGTCACGTACAGGCCAGACAGATATTCAGGACAGACGTCAATGGTCAACTTGCTGTTTTTTCTGAGGGGTGCATAAGTGGCAACAAAGTGCTTAAGGTCAACGATTGGACCGACTACGGGCAGATAATCCGGTGTTGTGCAGCGGAATCCTGTTCGCCCACCGGTCACTTGTGCATCAGTTCCACCGAGTGCCTGGTACATGGCAGGGAAATACCCGGCCTGCATGGCCAGGTTTTCCAGGTGGTCGGCTTCTCGAACTTCAGTACCTTTGTCGTTAAAACTGAACGTTGCGCCCAGGGTGTGATAGCCATCGACAGCAGGGGCTATATAGCCTTCTCCGCAGACACAGGAGGCCAGCTTCTCACTTTCGGTGGTTGCCCTGGCCTGAGTAATCTGGCCACGGATGGCTTTAAGAGGCAGGTAGTTCAACTGTGACAACTGATGACTGGCCGCTCCCCGGGCAATGATAACGGTTTTACTGTGCAACCTGTCGCCATCGGTTTTCACCAGCCAGCCCTGCTCAACGGGTTCGATAGTATTCATCGCCGTGCTGGTCACCACCCGAATGTTTGGGTGATCGGCCAAAGCCTGGCAGAGTGCGGGTGGGTGCACCCAGCCTGCCTGTGGAAAGTAGAGGCCAGGATAGTGAATGCCCAATCCGGCGATATCGCTCAGTTGTGCTTCCGTCAGGTATTGAAGCAGAGCATTCGGATGTTGTTTATCCAGGGCCTGGTATCGTTGATCCGTTTTGGCATCAATGGCTAACTGGATAACACCGCACTGCTGCCACTGTTCAACCTCCAGTGCTTTTAGTGTATCCAGGGTGAATTGATAACCTTTAAGGATGAACTGGCTGAGCGGCGTGTTGTCGGCAGAGAGTTTGGCATAGAGAACACCCTGTGGATTACCCGATGCTTCGCTGGCCAGGGTCTGGTGTTGTTCCAGAATGGTGACCTGCCATCCCCGACGCGCCAGCGCCCATGCTGTGCTGCAGCCCGCCAGGCCGCCACCGACGACGATGGCTGTTTTTTCAGGATTCCTGTGGTCAGCGGGCGCAAACCAGGGTTTGCTCAAAGGTAGACCCGAGGAGACAAAGCGGCCGGCAATCATATCCCGCTTGCGGCCAAAGCCCGGTTGTTTGGTCACTGAGAAGCCTGCCTCCGTCAGCCCGTCCCGAACCTGTCTGGCCGCAGTGAAGGTGGCATAGGTTGATTGCTCATGGCTTTTGGCTTTCAGGGTCTGGAACAGTTTGGGCTGCCACATATCAGGATTTTTGGCCGGGGCAAAGCCATCGAGAAACCAGGCATCAACCTTCTCGTTGATATGAGGCAATGTGTCCAGCACGTCACCAATCAAAATATGAAGACGGATGTGTTTGCCTGATGCGCGGTCTGAAAATTGCAGGTCGATATTTTCCTCACTCAATTGATAGGCGCTGATCATTTTGTTGGCCAGAGGTGTCAGCTCCTCAAACATATTGAGTGCTTTTTGCAGGTCATCCTGCTGGAGTGGATACTTCTCCGTGCTGATAAAGACCAGAGACGTGTTATCAGGGGCCTTTTCCAGAAAGAGCTGCCAGGCACAGAGGAAGTTCAGACCAGTGCCAAAGCCGGTTTCGCCAATGGTGAACGTTGTACCGGGTACCAGTTGACGAAACCGCCCGGGGAGATGATTATGTTCCAGGAACACATGGCGTGTTTCGGCAATACCCGAGGCCCGGGAAAAGTAGACATCATTAAACCGGGTGGAGACTGGCAGGCCATTTTCCCACTGGATGTCAGCAGTTATGGTGTGATTCGGATGGTTTGGTGGATGATTGGACACGGCTTTCTGTTTCAATATCAGGCACAAAGCTGCAAGCATAGTCAGTGCCGACTATCGGGTAAAGAACCATGAGCAAGGAGACTGCCCGAAAACAGTCTCCTGGTAGTGGTGCTCAAGGTTCTTTCTGACCATGTACCAGATCCGGGCTAATATAATGGCGTCACGTTTTGTCAAAAAAACTTTCTAGCCTTCGTTTTACCCTCTTATTATTCTCACAGCAGTTTGTCAGGAATATTCTGAGGCTTTCTTTCATGGTCCTGCTTCTCTGCCCGATGCCAGCGGATGATTCCTGAAGGGCTTGATGAGCAACATTATATTTTTCACCCATTTCAGGGGCTTCACGGGTTGGCCCATTGCGATGCTGCCTGGTAACCCGGTTTTGAAAGTATTTTATTAATTCCAGCAGAGTTCGTGCATTCCGATCCCTGAAGGGCTCCAGCTTGTTATTGAAGAAATTTTCCGGTTTAAGTCTTGATTTGTGTGTTTTATTGGCAACTCTCTTCATGGCATTCTCCAGAGGGTCACTGGTAGAAGCGGGCCAGCATCGGCTTTGCGTTTGACCTAATGCCTCTATTAAACCGCGCAGATCAATAGAGAAATCACGAGAATGGTCACTAAGTTTGGAATGATATAATTTCGCAACAGTAGCGCCGGGAATATCGTCGTAACGCAGTCCGGAAAACTTCAGATGGCCAGTGGCAGGCTGCTGAAGGCTCATATCCTTCTCTAAACCTGACTGGTTATCTTTTATAAATGTTTTAACTCTTATTCCAGCGGTTGCCCTGCCGGATTTATCAATACCAGATAATAACTTTTCGAAAAAGGTCTTTCTGACCCATGCAGGCAGTAAATGTTGACAGTCTGTTGAAGCTTCATCCGACCTGGTGACATCGACAGAGCTTTGCTGGATTGGCTCCGGATGTTCGAGGATGAACTTTTGTTCGAGGAAGTGCATGCACAGCACGATGGTCAGTTCACTGATTCTGGGATATGCATGTTTAGTAGCAAGAACATCGTGTTCATCAATGTATAGCTGGCGTATTTTTTGACCCAGTTCCTGGATTTTTTGACTACTGTTGCTTTCCAGAAACGGTGGGTCGATAACTTCATGGAATATTTTCCAGAATGGGGCCTTTAATGACGACATTGGTACGAAATCGCTTAATGTATCAGCCAGTTCTGAAAAGTTGGTATCGTAGGCCTCATTCAGCCTGAGTAAACATCGCTTAAAGGTTGCAGGGAGGTCATCGCCGGAAACCAAACCCGGCCCCGGGTTGTTGGCAATCGAAGTACAAGCGGGAGGAAGGCGTGAGTAATCGGGGCCTGGTGGGTCGAGCAACGAATGAGTAAGCGGCGGTGAGGGTATATTTGAGGAGCCGGCACCAACGTAGACACTACGCCCTGAAAATTCTGTGTCGACAGGAGGTTCCTGAGGCCCCGACTGTTGTGGGCGTTGCGCAACGGCTGGTAGATTTCTGATAGACGTATCCATAACTAACTCTGATTTGTATTTATTTTAAGCTGCTGGCATAGAGCAGCAGTGCTTATGCGAATCATCGCGGCTTGTTAGACCTCAGCACAATATATTGGTTCCCACTGTGCCTGACGTCGGCATACACCAAAAATATTCGATTCCTTATGGTTAGCCATTTCTTGCCAGGTGAAGTAAGCGTTATCTGTGAGTGCTCCTTATTTTATTATCAGCTCTGCTAACGGTAGAATTGGCGCTTTTTCACTCAAGAGGCATGCCATGCGGTTGATACTGGCGCCGATGGAAGGCGTTATGGATCACGATATGCGGGATCTGCTCACCGGCATCAATACCTTCGATCTCTGTGTTACCGAGTTTGTCCGGGTAACGGATACACTGTTGCCGAACCGGGTCTTTTACCGTACCTGCCCGGAGCTGTTGCAGGGAGCAAAAACTTCGAATGGTACACCTGTTCGTCTACAACTGCTGGGCAGTCACCCGGAATATATGGCACTGAATGCCCAGCGTGCGGTGAAGCTTGGCTCGCCCGGAGTGGACATTAACTTCGGCTGTCCGTCAAAAACGGTCAATAAAAACCGGGGCGGGGCAATTTTGCTGCGGGAGCCGGATCAGCTGTTCAGTATTGTCCGGGCGGTTCGGGAGGCGGTACCGGCAGAGCTGCCGGTGACGGCCAAAATTCGCCTGGGTTATGAAGACAAGTCGTTATTCCTGGAAAATGCCCGTGCTGTTGAACAGGCAGGAGCCTCGCAACTGGCGGTGCATGCCCGGACAAAGGCGGAGGGCTATCGACCTCCGGCTCACTGGGAATACATTGGCAAAATTCGGGAAAACCTGGGGATTCCGGTGATCGCCAACGGCGAGATCTGGAATCATGAAGATGCCCGGCGCTGTATGGACGCTTCCGGCTGTACTGACCTGATGGTCGGGCGGCCTTCGCTGGTAACGCCGAATATCACTACCATGATTCGGGAATCGGTCAGGCCCATGAGCTGGTCTTCAGTGTTGCAGCTTATTTTGCAATTAAGCGACAGAGATCGTCAAAATGGTAAATGGCAATACCATCCTTCCCGTCTGAAGCAGTGGCTCAATTATCTGCGTAAAGCGTATCCGCAAGCTCAGAATCTGTTTGAGCGCATCCGCTCCCTCCGTGACGCTGATGCTATTGTGGAAATCCTCTGCTCGGACCTGGCAAGAGCGGCATCTTAGGGTGGACATTAAGCTTACCCCTCCATTTTTAATGGCTTTTGGATGGAACCACGAAGGACACAAAGAGCACGAAGGAAAAGAAAATCTCTTCTTTGTGCTCTTCGTGTCCTTCGTGGTTCCATCTTTAACTTCCCGAAGAGGGGAGTAGACGCTTAATGTCTACCCTAAGAGAGCGGCATAATAACCAACGGCCAATTTTTTCGGTTGGCCAGCTTTTATTGATTTACGTCGGTGAATTTTTTTCCGGACTGAGGCAATCTTCCTTTTGCACGATGCTGTCGAAGGTGGTCCGGGGCTTCTGTTTATACAGACAACATAGTCCGGATGACTGATTGCTTATTACACACTGTTCGGTAGTATACTGACGCAGCCAGGTAAAGGCGTAAGACAGCCAGGAGCCATGAACCTGTTCATGGAAATAATAATCAACAATGGTTCCGGCAGGGCAGAACTGCCTGAGGGGATTGACCGGACCTGCAAGCCTGAAAAAAACAAAGGACTTACTTGATGAATCCATCGGACCTTATTTCAGAAGGTTCCAGCCTGATGCTCTTTGGAATGGGTTTTGTGTTCCTGTTTCTGACGCTATTGGTGCTGGTAACCAGCCTGATGTCAACAATCATCGACCGGTATTTTCAGGAACCTCTACCATCTGCTGTAGCCAATCCCATCCCAGTGAATAGCCAGCCATCGTCATCCGATGATCAGGGCGAACTGGTTGCTGCTATCAGTGCAGCCATTCAAATGCACAGAACAAAAAAAGCTCAAGCAGAAAAACGCCGATAACCGGGGGATAAAGAAGGGTTATGTCTGACGTACAAAAGCCATTAGCCAATAAAAAACCGCTGGGTATTACCGATGTGGTGTTGCGGGATGCCCATCAGTCACTGTTTGCTACCCGTCTTCGCATTGAAGATATGTTGCCGATCGCAGAACAACTGGATCAGATCGGTTACTGGTCTCTCGAAACCTGGGGTGGTGCCACCTTTGATGCCTGTATCCGCTTCCTGGGAGAAGACCCGTGGGAGCGATTGCGCGAACTGAAAAAAGCCATGCCCAGAACCCCTCAGCAGATGCTGTTAAGAGGACAGAATCTGCTGGGATACCGTCACTATGCTGACGATGTCGTGGATAAATTTGTTGAGCGTGCTGTTGCCAATGGTATGGATGTGTTCCGGGTATTTGATGCCATGAACGATCCCCGTAACCTGATGCAGGCAATGAAGGCGGTGAAGAAGCAGGGTGCTCATGCCCAGGGGACGATCTCTTACACCACCAGTCCTGTTCATACCATGGATAGCTGGGTCTCTCTGGCCAAAGAGATCGAGGATCTGGGTGCGGACTCTCTGTGCATTAAGGACATGTCCGGCATTATTACGCCGACTGACGTTTATGAGCTGGTTTCCCGATTAAAGAGCGAAACGGACCTGGAAATTCAGCTGCACTGCCATGCCACCTCCGGCCTTTCTTCAATGTCACTGCTCAAGGCCGTTGAAGCCGGTGTTGATCGTGTCGATACGGCCATCTCTTCCATGTCGATGACCTATGGACATTCGCCAACTGAGGCAATCGTTGCTGCATTGCAGGGGACTGAGCGTGATACCGGGCTTGATCTGCATAAGCTTGAAGAAGTGGCCGCTTACTTCCGGGTGGTCCGAAAAAAATACGCGAAGTTTGAAGGTCAACTCCGTGGCGTTGACTCCAGAATCCTTATTGCCCAGGTACCCGGTGGCATGCTGACTAATATGGAAAGTCAGCTGAAAGAGCAGGGGGCCAGTGATAAGTTTGATGAAGTGCTGCAGGAGATTCCAAGAGTTCGTGAAGACCTGGGGATGATTCCACTGGTCACGCCCACTTCCCAGATTGTCGGCACCCAGGCGGTTCTCAATGTACTGACCGGTGAGCGTTATAAAACCATCTCCAAAGAGACCCGGGGGATTTTAACAGGTGAGTACGGTGCTGCACCGGCACCTTTTAACCAAAGTCTTCAGGACAGAGTGCTGGAGGGTAAGATAGCGATTACCTGTCGTCCGGCAGATCTGCTTGAAGCTGAATTTGAGGAACTGACTGCTGAACTCCATGGCCTGGCCAAAGAGAAAGGCATCAAACTGGCAGATCAGACTGTGGATGATGTTCTGACCTACGCCCTGTTCCCGCAGGTTGGTCTGAAGTTCCTGCAGAATCGCGGTAACCCTGATGCTTTTGAACCTGCTCCCGGGACCGAACCGGAAGTGAAGCCTGCTGCCCAGGCAACTTCCGTGGCTCCTCCAATGGAGGATTCTGTTTATACCGTTCGCGTTAATGGCAATGCCTATACCGTTCAGGTTTCAGAAGGTGGTGATGTTTCCATGCTGGCTCCGGTTTCAGTGCCGACTGCCCAACCTGAAACGACAACCACATCAGCCTCTGAAGGTGAGCCAATGCCCGCTCCACTGGCCGGTAATATCTGGAAGGTGAATGTCATACCGGGGCAGCATATTCAGGAAGGTGATGTGCTGCTTATTCTCGAAGCCATGAAAATGGAAACGGAAGTTCGTGCCCCGCGTTCCGGACAGGTGACGTCGGTTGATGTACGTGAAGGTGACAGTGTAGCGGTGGGTGATACCCTGCTTGCCCTGGCTTAATAAAAAGCGTTAGGGAGGCCTCTTACAGAGGCTTCTCAAAGAGAAAAGTCTGGTCGAGAAATACCATGGAAAAGCTATTAACGCTCTGGGAGGGCTCCGGGTTATACAACCTTACCGCCGGAGAGTTCGTTATGATTCTGGTGGGCTTTGGGTTGCTGTATCTGGCCATCCGCAAGCAATTTGAGCCTCTACTGCTGGTGCCTATTGGTTTTGGTGGAATTCTGGCCAATATTCCTCAGGCTGGTCTGGCGTTTTCCGCCATTGAGCAGGCGCTTCATATGGCTAACCCTGCACTGATGCAGGCGGTTGCCGAAGCGCTGGGCAGTGCTTCGGCTGCCCCGGATCAACTTTATGCTTTATACCATGAGGCGAATGCGGCAACCCGGACTGTAGTGAGTAACATTATTGCTGATGCAGGGTACACGAACGGTGTCCTTTATCAGTTTTACAGTGTGGCTATTGGCAGCGGTGTTGCTCCTTTGGTGATCTTTATGGGGGTGGGTGCCATGACGGATTTTGGTCCGTTGCTGGCTAACCCGAAAACCCTGTTTCTGGGGGCTGCCGCTCAGTTTGGTATTTTTGCCACAGTGTTTGGCGCTATTGTATTGAGCTCTATGGGGCTGATGAATTTCAGCCTGGCGGATGCCGCTGCTATCGGTATTATTGGTGGTGCGGATGGTCCTACTGCGATCTATGTATCCAGCGTGCTTGCTCCCCACCTTCTGGGTGCCATTGCGGTGGCTGCCTACTCTTATATGGCTCTGGTTCCGCTGATTCAGCCGCCGATTATGAAAGCGCTGACCACGGCAGAGGAGCGCAGGATTGTCATGACACAGCTGCGGTCAGTGAGCAAGACGGAGAAAATCGTTTTCCCGATCTTACTGCTGGTGCTGGTGGCCCTGTTATTACCCGATGCGGCTCCACTGCTGGGGATGTTCTGTTTTGGTAACCTGATGAAAGAGTGTGGTGTGGTTGAGCGCCTGTCGGATACAGCGCAAAATGCGCTGATCAACATCACCACCATTTTCCTCGGGCTGTCGGTTGGTTCCAAACTGAGTGCTGACAAGTTTCTGCAAATGGAAACCCTGGGGATTCTGGCGTTGGGGATTGTGGCATTCTGTATCGGTACCGCCAGTGGTGTCCTGATGGCAAAACTGATGAATCGGGTGTCGTCTACCAAAGTGAACCCGTTAATTGGTTCAGCCGGGGTGTCAGCGGTACCCATGGCGGCCAGGGTCTCCAACAAAATGGGGCTTGAGGCCAATCCCCAGAACTTCCTGCTGATGCATGCCATGGGGCCCAACGTAGCGGGCGTTATTGGCTCAGCGGTAGCAGCGGGGGTGATGATTAAATACCTGTCATGATATTTTTATGAAGAACAATGCGATGATTTCGAGAGAAGTCGTCGCATTTTTTTTTATTCAGTGAGAATATAGCGCTTTCCATTTTTATATTTTTTCGCAGAAAAAATAGAGAAGTACTTTATGATTTATAAAGAATACAGTGTCTCATCCAGGAAGCGCATTGCCCTTGTCGCTCATGATAATAAGAAAGGGGAATTGGTGCAGTGGAGTTTGCGTCATAAAGAAAAGCTGCTGGGGCATAACCTTTTTGCCACGGGTACCACAGGAAGTCTGCTGGAAAAAGAGCTGTCTGTGCCGGTCAAAAAGTTTATCAGTGGTCCGCTGGGTGGAGATCAGCAGATTGGTGCATTGATTTCTGAATGCAAACTGGATCTGCTGGTATTTTTCTGGGACCCGTTTGAGCCAATGCCCCATGATCCGGATGTTAAGGCATTGTTGCGGATCGCAGCGGTGTGGAATATCCCGGTTGCCTGTAACCAGAGCTCTGCGGATTACATATTTTCGTCAGACTTGCTTGGACAATCTCATAACCGGCATATTCCGGATTATGACAGCTATCTACAGCAAAGAACGCTTTGAGTTTATGCGTTCAAAAAAGAGCACAAAGGCCTTGGTATAAGGGCCTTTGGCAAAATAATCCGGGAAAGTAATGAGTGGGTTCCGCTAGACAAGCTCCGCTGGATAAACCTGGCTGGTAGTGTCAGTATTCAAAAACAATCAATAAAAAACGGGTATTCAATAATCAGAGTTGTCGTTACCGTCTCTGCTCATTGAGCCAATACCGAAGCTTGAAGGCCCGTACTGGCGGCGCTTTTTGTAGGTTACCTTGGGCTCGGCGCTGCTATGGCGATCTTCCGGTGCAGCAGGTCTGCAGCTCATAGTGCCACTTATGGTGCTGTTGTTACCAACGCTGTTGCCGCTGCGATAGCTTTGACCGCCAGACGAAAACCTGCGGACAGGCTGCTTGGTAACAGATGGCTGAAAAACGGAAACAGGCGTCTGTTCATACAGGTCTCTTTCTGAGTCCCGGTCAGACATCAGTTCACTGTTCTGGACAGAACCTTCCTGCATATTCAGGCGCATACGATAAGGATGACCGTAACCTCTGCGGCGACGTGGTTTGTGGTCTTTTGGCTCGGGTGGCTTCAGGCCGGTGAACTGCTCGTAAATGGTTGTGTAAATATATTTGCTCATAACTACCTCCTGTTCATCCTCTCCCAGAAATGGATAAAATGTCTTTATTTGGTTGACGATGTTAGACAAACCCATTTTCGGTATGAATAGGTAACACTACTTAAAACTCTCTGAATAAACGGTAACAAACGTTAACAGTATAATATTAATGTCGTTAATTGTTTTGAAAAACGAAACGAAATAGAATTAACAGAAACAAAGACTAGCATTCATAAAAATAGATCGTTGCTTGATTTCATAACTTTTTTGAATTTTGGACTATTGGTAATAACTAATTTTTGCTAATCAAGGGATAGTTAATAAAATATAAGAGGATATCCTTTTTTGTTAATTCTTGTGGGAGTCTGTTTTTGTTTTTTTATAACTAGTAGGTATTAACACTGATGGTAGAGTTGTCGTATATGCGTTAATTTGGCTGAAATTATTTCTTATTCACCGGGTTGGCCAGCTTTACACCTGCGGTATGACCACAAAGGACGCCAGGATTTTGTAATGATGTGTTATTGCAATATCTTCGTCCCCGCAAGATAGGCAAACGATACGCCGACAATGATTTTCTTTCATTGATGCAGATCAAGTTGGTGTCACCGCTATATCAATGCAGTCTGACTGACCCGGGAGCAGCATCCCCAAAGAATTCTCCAACACATCAGGAGCCTCTTAGTATGACTGTAACCACCAGCGAAATGCCAGCAGCATGGGAAGGATTCACTTCCGGCGACTGGTCCGAAAGCATCAACGTTCGTGACTTTATCCAGAAAAACTACACCCCTTACGAGGGTGACAGTTCCTTCCTGGCCGGTTCTACTGAAGCGACAGACAAGCTGTGGGCTGATGTTATGGAAGGCATCAAGGAAGAGAACCGCACTCACGCCCCTCTGGATTTCGATACCGATCTGCCCTCCACTATTACTTCCCATGACGCTGGCTATATCAATAAAGATCTGGAAACCATTGTTGGTCTGCAGACGGATAAGCCGCTGAAGCGTGGCATCATTGCCAACGGTGGCATCCGTATGGTTGAAACTTCCTGTGAAGTTTATGGCCGTAAACTGGATGACATGGTTAACAAGATCTTCACTGAATATCGTAAGACGCACAATTCCGGTGTTTTCGACGTTTACACTGCGGACATTCGCAACTGTCGTAAGTCCGGTATAATTACCGGTTTGCCAGATGCTTATGGCCGTGGACGTATTATCGGTGACTACCGCCGAATCGCTCTGTACGGTATTGACCGACTGATTGTTGATAAGAAGGCCCAGCACAAGTCTCTGGATGCAGCGCTGACTACCGGTGAAAATCTTGAGCGTACTATCCAGCTGCGTGAAGAGATCATGGAGCAGATCAAGGCGCTGATGCAGATCAAGGAGATGGGGGCCAAATACGGTTGTGATCTCGGTAACCCTGCTGCCTCTGCCCGTGAAGCGGTTCAGTGGACGTACTTTGGTTACCTGGCTGCGGTTAAGTCCCAGAATGGTGCCGCCATGTCTCTGGGCCGTACGGCTACCTTCCTGGATATCTATATCCAGCGTGACCTGGAAGCGGGCAAGATCACTGAAACTGATGCCCAGGAACTGATCGATCATTACGTAATGAAATTGCGTATGGTTCGCTTCCTGCGTACTCCTGAATACGATCAGCTGTTCTCTGGCGACCCGATCTGGGCCACTGAGGCTATCGGTGGTATGGGTCTTGATGGTCGTACACTGGTTACCAAAAACTCTTTCCGCCTCCTGAACACCATGTACACCATGGGACCATCGCCAGAGCCAAATATCACGGTATTGTGGTCTGAGCAGTTGCCGGTGGCTTTCAAAGAGTATTGTGCCAAAGTATCCATCGATACCAGTTCTATCCAGTACGAAAATGATGATCTGATGCGTACTGATATGAACAGCGATGACTACGCCATCGCCTGCTGTGTGTCGCCAATGGTTGTTGGCAAACAGATGCAGTTCTTTGGTGCCC
The DNA here is from genome assembly GCF_017744175.1 of Thalassotalea sp. G20_0. Taxonomy (NCBI): domain Bacteria; kingdom Pseudomonadati; phylum Pseudomonadota; class Gammaproteobacteria; order Alteromonadales; family Colwelliaceae; genus Thalassotalea; species Thalassotalea sp. G20_0. Next base: position 60,861 of record NZ_JAGHQV010000034.1, read on the forward strand.
GTGCCAACCTGGGCAAGACACTGCTGTACGCCATTAATGGCGGTGTTGACGAGAAGCTGAAGGTTCAGATTGGTCCAAAAACCGACAAGATCACGTCTGAATACCTGGATTACGACGATGTCTATGCACGTTTTGATAAGCTCATGGATTGGCTGGCCAGTCAGTATGTTGCTGCCCTGAACTGTATTCATTACATGCACGACAAGTACTCCTATGAGGCTTCTCTGATGGCCCTGCATGACCGTGATGTTATTCGCACCATGGCCTGTGGTATTGCCGGATTGTCCGTTGCTGCTGACTCTCTGTCGGCCATTAAATACGCCAAAGTCAAGCCTGTGCGTGATGAAGACGGCATTGCTATCGACTTCGAAATTGAAGGTGATTTTCCGAAGTTTGGTAACAACGAAGAGCGTGTAGATACGATTGCCTGTGAACTGGTTGAAACGTTCATGAAGAAAGTCGCTTCTCACAAAATGTACCGCGATGCCATTCCAACCCAGTCCGTTCTGACCATTACCTCTAACGTGGTATACGGCCAGAAGACCGGTACTACACCAGACGGACGTCGTGCAGGCCAGCCATTTGGCCCGGGTGCCAACCCAATGCATGGTCGTGACACCAGCGGTGCGGTTGCTTCCCTGAGCTCTGTTGCCAAGCTGCCATTTGCCTATGCGAAGGATGGTATTTCTTACACCTTCTCTATCGTGCCAAAGGCGCTGGGCAAGGACGAAGAAAGCCAAAGCAAGAACCTGGTGGGGCTGATGGATGGCTACTTCCATCACGAAGAAAATCGCGAGGGCGGTCAGCACCTGAACGTCAACGTTATGAACCGTGAAATGCTGGAAGATGCCATGGAGAACCCTGAGAAGTATCCTTCTCTGACCATCCGTGTCTCTGGTTATGCGGTGCGTTTCAACTCGCTGACGCCAGAACAGCAGCGTGACGTTATCACCCGTACCTTTACTAGCTCGCTGTAACAGTAAACGCTAGAATTTAACTTTAAAAAAGGCCAGCTCTGCTGGCCTTTTTTGCTTATGGTATTCAGGTGTTTTGTAAAAGACAGTGGTCTGATTTTTACAGAGACTGTAAATAGGAGAGTCGCCATGTCCCTTGGTCGTGTCCATTCCATGGACTCATTTGGCACGGTAGACGGGCCGGGTATCCGTTTCGTTGTGTTTATGCAGGGCTGTCATATGCGCTGCCGGTACTGTCACAACCGGGATACCTGGGATCTGCGTGATGGCGGTGAGGTGCTCAGTCATGAGGAAGTTCTGGATAAGATCCTCAAGGTAAAGGGTTTTCTGACCGGTGGTGTTACAGTCACTGGTGGTGAGCCGCTGCTGCAGGCTGAATTTGTTGCCGACCTGTTCAAGGCGCTTAAAGCGCACGGTATTCATACTTGCCTGGATACCAATGGATTTGCCAAACAAATCACACCGGATATCGAACGTCTGCTGTCCTACACCGATCTTGTGCTTCTGGATATCAAGCACATGGACGAAGAGATGCATCAAAAGCTGACCTATGTCACCGGCCGATACACCCGTAATTTTGCCATGTATTTACAGGAGCTGAGAAAGACAACCTGGATCCGCTACGTGGTGGTGGAAGGGTATACCGTTGATCCACTGTATGCCGCCATGCTGGCAGACATGGTGGAGAAAATGGATTGTGTTGAGAAGGTGGAAATCCTGCCTTATCACAGCCTCGGCGTGCATAAGTGGGATGCCTTCAGTGAAAGCTATGAGCTGGAAACGGTGCGCCCGCCTTCGACTGAACAGCTGGATGCGATCAAGGCGGAGTTTGATCAGCGGGGAATTTCTGCGGCTTATTGATGGTGTTAACCTCAAAGCGCACGGAGTACCCAAAGTCAATGCTTTGTGGTCTCCGTGGTTGAGCAGAACTTAGTTGAAAATACGGTTTTCCTGTTCCTGAACCCGGATAAACGTGGTTCGCTTGGACAGTTCTTTCAGTTGCGCGGCTCCCACATAGGTGCAGGTTGAGCGTACGCCGCCGAGGATGTCCTGAACGGTTTCAAGGACCGGACCACGGTAAGGTACTTTCACGGTTTTGCCTTCCGAGGCGCGGTAGTTGGCAACACCGCCAGCGTGCTGGTCCATGGCAGTGGTGGAACTCATGCCGTAGAACAGGCGGAATTGCCGACCATCTTCTTCTACCATTTCGCCGCCGGACTCATCGTGACCGGCAAACATACCGCCGATCATGACAAAATCAGCGCCGCCGCCAAATGCCTTGGACACGTCGCCGGCACAGGTGCAGCCACCGTCGGAAATCACCTGACCACCAACCCCATGGGCCGCATCGGCACATTCAATAACAGCGGACAGCTGTGGATAGCCGACACCGGTTTTAACGCGGGTGGTACAGACGGAGCCCGGTCCGATACCCACTTTAACGATGTCGGCACCTTTCAGGATCAGTTCTTCCACCATTTCTCCGGTAACCACGTTACCGGCAATAATCACCTTGTTGGGGTGACGCTGGCGAACACGGGCAACGAACTGGACAAAATGCTCTGAGTAACCGTTGGCTACATCGATACAGATAAAGCGGAGTTTGTCGTTCAGGGACAGGATTTCAGACATTTTGTCGAAATCGTTTTCGGATGTGCCGCTGCTGACCATGATATGGTTTTCAATACCTTCAGGGGCGTTGTCGAGGAAGGCCCGCCACTCTTCAACGGTGTAATGCTTGTGAACCGCAGTCAGCATTTTGTGTTCAGCCAGGGCGAGAGCCATGGCGAAAGTGCCGACGGTGTCCATGTTGGCAGCAATGACGGGTACGCCGGTCCATTCCTGGTCAGTGTGAACAAATCGGAAGGTGCGCTCCAGGCTTACCTGTGAACGGCTTTTCAGGGTGGAACGCTTTGGGCGGAACAAAACGTCTTTGAAACCCAGCTTGATATCAGCTTCTACACGCATAGTAACTTTTTAATCGCCATCTTGCAGTGCCCTGGGCATGGTGATCCGGGGATCATGCAGCAGCACTGGCAACTACGTTGGTTTGGGGAAGTTGGATGTACAAGCGGCCGGACAGCCTCGATGATCAGGGGAGACCTATCTTCGGATAAGCGAAGATTGCGCCGGACCCAACATCTTTTTTAAGGACGAATAAAATGGGCGTGTTTGACGCTTATACGGCTGAAGTATACCTAGGCGGTTATTGAAATGGAAGGTTGCAAAGCAAGGGGGGGGGGTGGAATGCTTCCCGCTGCCCGAACAGGCACAAACAGTTTCGGCTTCTTCGGGCAGGGATACCGGGGCAGCGTCGCTTTTAATCAATCAGGTTGCGAATCTGGGTTTTGATCAGATCAATGGCAATCCTGTTTTTTCCGCCATGGGGAATGATCAGGTCAGCATGCTGGCGTGCAGGTTCAATAAACTGCATATACATGGGGCGAACCGTTTCCAGGTATTGCTTGATAACGGAATCAACATCCCGGCCCCGGCTGATAATATCCCGCTTCATACGACGGATCAGACACATATCCAGTGGCGTATCCATAAAGAAGCGCAGGTCAAAGGCTTCCCGGATTTCAGGGCTGGTGAAGAGCAGGATTCCTTCATAGATAACCACGCGGGCGGGGTTTACCTTGCGGGTATCTGTCCGGCGATTGTGCTGACTATAGTCGTAGAGTGGGACCTCGATTTCCTGACCATTTTTCAGCTTGATCATCTGCTCCAGCATCAGGTCATGATCCATGGACTCCGGGTGGTCATAGTTAGTACGAACCCGCTCCTCCATGCTCAAATGTGTCTGGTCTTTATAGTAGGAATCTTCTGAAATAACACACAGGTGCTCTGACTGAAGCTCTTCCACCAGTGTTTCTGCCAGCAGGCTTTTGCCGGATGCGGAGGCGCCGGCAATGCCGACGAGAATGGTTTTCTGTTTCATGGGGGGAGTCCGGTTGTTAGCTTCTGTCTACGGGAACAGGATGTCCGTTGTCGTCTATAGCGACATAGGTGAAAGAACCTTCAGTAACCTTGTGACGTGCTTCTGATTTATACGGGAGGGACATTACCCATACTTCAAGCTTAATACGCATGGAGGTGTTACCAACGCGAATGATATCAGCATAACAGCAAACCACGTCACCAACCTTCACCGGATGGATAAAGCTCATGGATTCAACGGCAACGGTAGAAACCCGGCTATTGCAGCGGTTTTTTGCTGCCAGGCCGCCGGCAATGTCCATCTGGGACATGATCCAGCCCCCGAAAATATCGCCATTCGGGTTGGTGTCGGCAGGCATTGCCAGTGTGCGCAGAACCAGATCACCCTGTGGTTCACTCATCAGAAAACTCCATACGGGTCGTAACTTGCGGCGAATGCTATGCCGGTGGAACAACCTTGTAAATCCGTATTTCCATGAACGTTTGATGGACAGCATTGGCATGGAAAACCGTGGACTATTCCTGTATAAGTTCCGGCTTTGTGAACTGTGCAACCGGCGTTGATACCTATGACATCCCCACTAGCCTCACATTTAACCAATCAGGGCCAGTTAATTGTTCGTAACCAGGCGCTTTTCGAGCTTGGGCATCTGGTGATGATTGGCTTGCCAGCTGATGATCTGGCAACTCATTTGTTGAGCGATGGGGTTGGCTATATCACGGCACTCACTCGTGATTTCAGTGCTTATCGGCGTCTGCTGCCCTTGCAGGCCCGGCTGGAAGACCGCTTCTCCCTGAGTTTTGCGCCGATCCTGTCGATGGATTTTACCCGGTCTGTTGATGGTGTTTTGCTGTTTCTCCAGAAAAGCAAACCATTAATGGACTTCTGGCTGGCGATGGTATTGAGCTTTTTGCCGGAAGGTGTCCCCATTTGGCTGGTGGGAGAGAACGATGAAGGGATTAAATCATGGAAAAAGCGGCTCAAGAACAGTTTTGACTATGTTAAAAGTGTCGATAATGCCCGTCACTGCGTATTGCTGGAAGCTTCAGGGTCGTTGCAAAAGCCGGAGAATTTTGTCCTTGAACCCTGGTTTGAAACATTTTCTGTCTCTGCTGGCCCGGTCAATATGGACATTACCTCATTACCCGGCGTTTTCAGCCATGGTCGTCTGGATAAGGGAACCCAGGTTCTATTGGCAACGCTGGATAAAGTGCCTTCAGGTAAGGTACTGGATTTTGGTTGTGGCGCTGGGGTGATCTCCGCTTATATTAATACCCTGCCCGGTGAGTATGATATTACCCTGGTGGATTGTGATGCCCTGGCATTGGCCAGTAGTACCAAAACCATGAGCGCCAAAGGGCGTGACTCTTTTACGGTACTGCCAAGCGATGGCCTGTCAGAAGTGACAGGACAGTTTGATCTGATTATCTCCAACCCACCGTTTCACCAGGGCGTAAAAACCCACTATGAGGTGACAGAGCAGTTTCTTGCCCAGTCATGTCAGATGCTTCGCCCGGGTGGCGAGCTTCGTATTGTTGCCAATAGTTTTCTGCGTTATCCGCCCATTATTCAGAAGGCTTTTGGCCACTGTGAGACATTGCTCACCCGGGATGGATTCTCGGTTTATCGGGCGGTGAACAGATACTGAAATTGCTTGCTTTCAGTTGCCTGAAAGGTTATTTACGACATTGTTCCACTATAAGCTATTAATGACTCGCCAGACCGTATTAAGATAGGCCAAGGTGCCTGTCGGACTTAAGCGTCCGTAGCGAGGATTGCGAGAAATTGAGGATGAAAATTTCTGCTTCTGAGGAGAATAGTGGGGCTATTTGACGAATAAGCAGGAATTTTTAGACCAATTTATCGCAACCGCACGACTGCATGGATGCAGGAGCTAGGGCAACGCAGGAGCAGTTGCCGCGTAGGACAGTCTTAAGTCCGACAGGCTCCAGGGGCTTACCTTAAGAGTGAGGCGCGACCATGCATAATAATATTAAACCAGCGTGGGTATTTTGCGGCGTGTTTCTGGTCACGTTGCTATGGGCAGTGGAGTTTGATAACCGGCCACGAGCCCGACTGGCCATTCCCTACTCATCCGACCATCTTAGTTCATCAGCCAGTGAACAGGTCACGCAAAGTGACCGGAACATTGGCCTGAAGTCTGACGAACTTGCATCGAATATCATTGCTGATTACCAGGAGGCTGACCGAGAATAGGCTGCCCTACTGTGGTGGCAGCAAATTGGTCTATAAATCCGCTTTTGTTCGGCAAATAGCTCCGCTATTCACCTCACAAAACTGAATTTTTATCCTCAATTTTCTGCCATCCTCGCTAAGGGGTCGCCTAGACGGGCGCTATTCTCGGTCAGCCTCCTGGAGGGCCAGATAATAAGGTGACATCAACTGTCTGGTTTCTTCCGTGTAATGAGGAGGCTGGGTATATATAGTGACCGTCTCCTCTTGTGTTTCCAGAGGTTTATCCCGGTTTAAAACCAGGATATAGCGGTGGTTCCCATGACGGCTGGAAGAACGCAGCCCAATCTGCTTTATCAGACCCAGTCCTTCCGTGGCAGCCGCTTTCAAAAAATGCTGTGTGGATTCCACGGGTAGTAAAATCCAGGCTTCACCAGTGGCTGCCAAATGCCGGGAAATCACCCTGGCAAGATCCGTAAAACTCAGGCTATCGGTATGACGGGCCATGTTTCGTCGCTGGTCATCCCCCTTGAAGGATTGCTGAAAAAAAGGCGGATTCGAAATGATACAGTCAAAGCGTTGCTGACTGGTGGCAGAGAATATCTGGATAGCACTATTGACCAGTTGAAGCTGATCGGCCCAGGGACTGGCGGCAAAGTTACTGACCGCTTGTTGTGACGCTTCTTCATCCAGCTCCACGGCCGTGATTTTCCCACTGCAGTTCTGAGCAGCCATCAGGCTGAGCAACCCGGTGCCTGCACCAATATCCAGAATGGTCTGGCTATGTCGTAAGCCGGATGATTCAGCAATAAGCGCACCAAAGATGCAGGCATCCGTGGTAACTTTCATGGCACATTCACCCTGGTCAATTCTGAACTGCTTAAAAGCAAAGTAGCTGTTTCTGGCCATGACGTTTATTTTCTACTCAAGTGCTGCTGAGCCAGAACGGCAACAATAATCATAATCAAGCCAGCATAGGTGGCCGGATAGATAGACTCACCAAGAATATTGGCGATGAAAATCAGTGATAGAAACGGACTGAGGTAACTGATATTGCTGACCATGGCAGTATTGTCCGCCAGTTTAAGGGCTTTCAGCCACAGGATGTAAGCAAAGCCCATTTCAATCAGACCAACATAGGCCGCTGCTGCCAGACCTTCATAGGCAATGGGCCCGAAATCGGAGAAGAGGGCGGTGGCAGCAATAATCCAGGGCAGTCCACAGAGGAAGCAGATCAGCAGGCCAACCACAGGATCCGCTTCGCGCCGGGTATTCAATAGCCAGTAAAGCGCCCAGATAATGGTGCTTGACAGTGCCAGAATAACACCGATGGGACTGGCGAAATTAAGATTTTCAAACTCCCCACGGGTACAGATAAGCAATACCCCCCCGTAGGCCAGCAGGCAGCAGAGCAGGCTGGTAAGCGACAGTTTTTTGCCCAGCAAAGGAACGGCAAGCAGGGTCAGCGCCATTGGCCAGCTGTAGTTTAATGCCTGCGCCTGTTGCGCCGGAAGCAGGTCGTAAGCGCCGAACAGGGCAACGTGATAGAGAAAAGGGTTTAACAGCCCCAGGGCCAGGAATAGCCCCGATGATTGTTTGAATTGGGAGACGACTAAACCAGCCTTTCCCTGAATCATGACAATGATGGTAAGCAGGGTGGTGGAGGTTGCCACGGACCAGAATACCAGCTGCCATGGGTCAAGATAGTTAAGAGCTATTTTAAAGGCGGTGGCAATGGTCGACCACAATAAGGCCGTGGCCAGGGCGTAAAAACAGGCTTTGCTATTGTCTGTCATGGATACTGCTTGGAGACGTTGGGTGAGTAAGTTTGAGTATTGGTCAATACTATCTCACAGGCTCCAAAAGAAACAGGTAAGGAGTTGTCGCGGAACAAGTTCCGCCGTTGGCTGAGACTTGCTCGCTTCCCGCTTCCCGCTTCCCGCAAAAGCACAAGTGGACTGTCTTTTTCGGGCAGCGGGCAGCGCTTATTGAAATGTCAAAGTTATTAAATAACAGTTCCAGAACGGCTAATGAAGGTTCTTAGGTTGGACATTAAGCTTATCCCTCCATTTTCATTGGGGTTTCGGATGGAACCACGAAGGACACGAAGAGCACAAAGAAGAGCTATTCTTTTCCTTCGTGCTCTTCGTGTCCTTCGTGGT
>NZ_JAGHQV010000350.1:0-739 GCF_017744175.1 Thalassotalea sp. G20_0
GCCATATTGAGCGTTCTTGGAATGGGCGTTGCGGTCAGGGTCAGGATATCAACCTCGGACCTTAATGACTTGAGCTTTTCCTTATGGCGGACCCCAAAGCGGTGTTCTTCATCAATAATAAGCAGGCCAAGATCTTTAAAGGTCAGGTCGCCCTGGAGAATCTTGTGGGTACCAATAATGATATCCAGTTTGCCCTCAGTGAGCCGCTCTTTTACCTGATCCACGGCTTTTTGCGACTTGAATCGTGAAATAACATCAATTTCTACGGGCCAGTCCGCAAATCGATCACGAAAACTTTCGTAGTGCTGTTGCGCCAGCAGCGTCGTGGGAACCAGAATGGCCACCTGTTTACCGCTATGGGCCGCAAGGAAAGCGGCACGCATGGCAACTTCTGTTTTACCAAAGCCCACATCACCACAGACCAGACGATCCATGGGTTTAGGTGCGCACATATCACCAATAACGGCGGCAATGGTCTGTTGCTGATCCGGCGTTTCTTCAAACGGAAAGGCTGCAGCAAAAGCCAGATAGTTCTGCTCCGGCTCAGTGAAAGGAAACCCTTTTCGTGCTTCTCGGCGGGCATAAATATCCAGCAGTTCAACGGCCACGTCCCTGGCTTTTTCGGCGGCCTTACGCCGCACCTTGCTCCATTGCTCGCTGCCCAGCCGGTGTAGCGGGGCAAGTTCATCATCGGCACCGGTGTATCGGGAAATCAGGTGGAGAGAAGCGACAGGAACAT
>NZ_JAGHQV010000351.1:0-738 GCF_017744175.1 Thalassotalea sp. G20_0
GTTCCCCCTGTTGCTCAACCCCCCGGTGACGATACCGGTTCCCCACCTTGCTGATCACGCCCTCATCCAGCAATTGCTCCAGACCGGATTTCAGCTCCGGATGGCGGATCGGTTCACTCTCTACAATCTGTTTCACCGGAACAAACTCGCCATAATCACCGTTGCGGATGCGCTCCATGATCTGTTCCAGGACCGATGACTCCGGATCGGGTCGGGTTGCTTCCGGTTCCGGCAGTGATGGCCCGGTCTCCTGCCATACTGAGGGGTTCACTGGACGCAAGGCGATAATAGCGGCCAGGTCAATCATCAACGCCAGAGCCAGGAACAGCGATAACCGGAGGCTGTCATTCTGCACAAACAAGGGCTGGCCGTTCAGTTCTGTGGCGGCGTTGTGGTTCTGTTGCTGCAGGTTTGCCAGCAGGGCATCCCGGCGCTGATAGAGTGCCTCCAGTTCATTCAGGGTATTCAGACCCCTTGCCCGGTACTGGTTGCCGGTGTCCTGTTCGGCGCTGGCCAGCAGGATCTCAATCTGCTGGTTCAGCTGGGTGAGTTGCTGTTGCTGCTGTTTCACCAGAAACCGGTCACCAGCTTGTTGTTGCTGTCGGGTCAGCTGTTCGCTCTGGTGCTGTTGCCAGGTAGATTCCATATACCAGGCAGTGACCAGCACAGAAAGCCCCAGCAGACCATGGGCAAACCACCGGACCCGATGTTCCGGGTGACGGGCGAACAGATAGAGGC
>NZ_JAGHQV010000352.1:0-738 GCF_017744175.1 Thalassotalea sp. G20_0
GGTCTTGGTTCACTGCCGCACAGGCAGCTTAGAAAATATCGAACACACGTCTGAATACATAAGTTCCGTTCACTGCCGCACAGGCAGCTTAGAAATAAAAAGGAATGGTGTCGTCTTCAAAGGTTTCCGTTCACTGCCGCACAGGCAGCTTAGAAACTCACCGATGCCCAGCTGATGTGGCGTCGGAAGTTCACTGCCGCACAGGCAGCTTAGAAAGGTTAGCCGCGCCTGACGCTCAAAGGTTACTTGTTCACTGCCGCACAGGCAGCTTAGAAACTCCACAGTTCCGTCGCTCCCTGTTCTATTTCGTTCACTGCCGCACAGGCAGCTTAGAAATAGCGGTGTAGCGGTAAAGGTGCCGTGCTGCGAGTTCACTGCCGCACAGGCAGCTTAGAAACTGAACGTCTTTCGCCCAGTTGCCTGCATGAAGTTCACTGCCGCACAGGCAGCTTAGAAATTGTTTATTGACCCTGAGCGAGATATGGACCCGTTCACTGCCGCACAGGCAGCTTAGAAATTGTCAACCATACTGCCCAGCTCATCGGGTTCGTTCACTGCCGCACAGGCAGCTTAGAAATTAGTCTGCCTTTCGTCTGCCCGGTCCTGCCGGTTCACTGCCGCACAGGCAGCTTAGAAAAACAGATGCGGCTGCAACTGCCCAAAATGAAAGTTCACTGCCGCACAGGCAGCTTAGAAATTTGTTTGTCGCCATCAGTAGCTTTACGCCTGGTTCACTGC
>NZ_JAGHQV010000353.1:0-738 GCF_017744175.1 Thalassotalea sp. G20_0
CGGGTGACCTGTCTGAAAATATGTCGGGCATCAATAAACAGAATCTTGTCTCGATTTTTCTCCTGCTTGTTTTTATCGAAAAACCAGAGGGTGCAGGGCAGAGTAACGGTATAGAAAAAGTTGCTGGACACCGCCACCATCACATCCACAGCACCGGTCTGAATCAGTTTTTTACGAATTTCCAGCTCAGAACTCCGGGCATCGCTGGCGGAGTTCGCCATCACAAAACCCGCACGGCCTTTGTCATTCAGAGCCGCGTAGAACATCTGAATCCAGATATAGTTACCGTTATCGGTGTTTGGCATACCAAAAGGGAAGCGCTTTTTGTCATCTTCAATGCGTTCCTTCTGAATTTTATCCACGTTAAAAGGCGGATTAGCCATAACAAAGTCAAAGGCTCCGGCACAGCGATGGATATCTTCGTAGTAGGAGTTACCTTCCCGGATATCTCCCTGCAAACCATGGACTGCCAGGTTCATTTTTGACAGCCGAACGGTATCGCCTGTTTTCTCCTGCCCGAAAATGGAAAGTTCGTCTGAAGCGCTACGGTTATGCTCTTCCACAAAGGCTGCACTGGATACAAACATGCCGCCGGAGCCACAAGCTGGATCAAAGACCTTGCCGTGGAATGGTTCAATTATCTGGGTAATAAGGCGAACCAGTGGGGATGGGGTGAAAAACTCTCCACCGCCCTGGCCTTCACTTTTGGCAAACTCATTGAGGAAGTACTCATAGATC
>NZ_JAGHQV010000354.1:0-735 GCF_017744175.1 Thalassotalea sp. G20_0
CCCCGATGCCGACGTCTGCAAACAGACCCACGGTTTTGACCGTGCTGTTCACCGCCGTGGTGTTGGCAACCGTTCCTTTAACCCGCCCCCCCCCGATGCCGGCGTCTGCATCCTTACCCGAGGTGACAATATGAACATTTTCCGCCCGGATATTACTGACTGTGCCATTAACATCAACAACACAGGCTGCTAACCCGGTCGTCTTCCGGGAATTTGTTAAATTGGCACAAGTAAAGTGAAGGTCACGGATGCTGCCTTCCAGAGTGTTAACAAAACAGTCAGACAGGCCGCTGATGGTACGGCACTGCCCATAGTACTTCCCGGTGAATGGATGGGTATCATTGCCAATGGATTGATAGTCTTTAGTGACAACAATATCCGCTGTCTGTTGGTAGGTACCGTTCAGTGGATAGTCGGGATGTCGGCCAATCTTGCCCAGGGTTTCTGCATCATTAATCTCTATGGATTTTGATCCATCAGCAATGGGTTTCGAATTCGCATACTGAAAAGAGCTGGCCAGCGTGCCAAGGGCAAGCAGTCCTTTGGTTCCCTGACTCCCTTGATAGCGGGCCGTGGATGTCTGTTGAAGGGGTACGTCTTTCGAGCCAGTTTCTTTTTCCTGAGCCTCTTCCCGGATTTCTTTTGATGTCTGTGGTAATTCCGGTTTTGCATCCGGCCCGGGCAAACCGCTCCCGGACCAGGCATTGGCCATATCTTTCACCATGAAAAGGATGG
>NZ_JAGHQV010000355.1:0-735 GCF_017744175.1 Thalassotalea sp. G20_0
GTGCGGTCGGTCAACACCAGAATGCTGGGGTTATTCAGGCCCACACTTTCGGCCCGCAGGTAGCGGGCCAGATAGGCCATGGTCAGGGACTTGCCGCTGCCCTGGGTGTGCCAGACCACGCCGCCGCTGCCAGCAGCGCCAACCACACCGTTGCCATCAGCCTTGGTGAGCCGTGCCAGCGTCTTGCGCACCGCCCGCCACTGCTGGTAACGGGGCAGCTTTTTGATGGTGCGACCGTCTTCCACTTCAAACAGCACAAACTGGCAGACCAGCTCCACAAAGCGGGTCGGCTCAAACAGTGCCCACAGCAGGCGATCCTGTTCGCTGGGTTCTGTGCTAAGCCGTTGTCGTACGATGGCTTCTTCGGCATCGTCCAGCCGGTAGCGAAAGTAGAAGGCTTCCGGCGTGTAGATGGCACCGTAACGGGCCTGATTGCGGTTAATGGCCGCACAGACCTGGTTAAAGACAAAGTGGCGCGGGTGGCTGTTCTGGTAGGCAAGCAGCTGGTTAATGCCCTTGCTCAGTTTGATATGGCTGGCCTTGCACTCGATCATGGCCAGAGGCAGGCCGTTGATAAACAGCAGCAGGTCCGGCCGGAACTCGTCACCCTCGCTGTTGCTGCCAATATACTGATCCACCACATGGAAGCGGTTGGCGGTGGGGGTGTTCTGGTCGATAAAGCGCACGCTGTGGGCGCGGCCACGGGCATCCTTGAGCTGGATATTGCTGCCGTGG
>NZ_JAGHQV010000356.1:0-732 GCF_017744175.1 Thalassotalea sp. G20_0
CCCCCGATGCCGGCGTGTGCAAACTCACCCGAGGTTTCGACCGTGCTGTTCACCGCCATGATGTTGGCAACCATTCCTTTAACCCGCCCCCCCCCGATGCCGGCGTCTGCATACTCACCCGAGATATGAACATTTTCCGCCCGGATATTACTGACTGTGCCAGTAACATCAACAAAACAGGCTGCTAACCCGGTCGGCTTCCAGGAATTTATTATATTGGCACAAGTAAAGTGAAGGTCACGGATGCTGCCTTCCAGAGTGTCAACAAAACAGTCAGAGAGGCCGCTGATGGTACGATTCTGCCCATCGTACTCCCCGGTGAATGGATGGGTATCATTGCCAATGGATTGATAGTTATCAGTGATAACAATATCCGCTGTCTGTTGGTAGATACCGTTCAGTGGATAGCTGGAATTTCGACCAATCTTGCCCAGAGTTTCTGCATCATTAATCTTTATGGGCTCTGAACCATCGGCAATGGGTTTCGAATTCGCATACTGAAAAGAGCTGGCCAGCGTGCCAAGGGCAAGCAGTCCTTTGGTTCCCTGACTCCCTTGGTAGCGGGCCGTGGATGTCTGTTGAAGGGGTACGTCTTTCGAGCCGGGTTCTTTTTCCTGAGCCTCTTCCCGGATTTCTTTTGATGTCTGTGGTAATTCCGGTTTTGCATCCGGCCCGGGCAAACCGCTCCCGGACCAGGCATTGGCCATATCTTTCACCATGAAAAGGATGGAA
>NZ_JAGHQV010000357.1:0-731 GCF_017744175.1 Thalassotalea sp. G20_0
GCCCATTGTTGAGGGGGGTGGGGAATCATGATCTTGGTTTACCTCAAAAAAGGATAAACCAAGATTAGGATTTGTGACTAAGAGATAGCTCTGTACCAGCGGTTAAAAAACGCCTGGCTGTTTATGCCCTGACATCGATCTGCAACCAATGCATCCATGTATTGCGTCATCAGGCGTTTGCCCTGCCGAGAACTCATCAGAAAATGAACAATACTCCATGCAGTGGCATACATGGTGTTTTGATCCTGGTCTCGCCAGGATTGGCGATCATATTGCAAATATTCAGTGATCGTCATGAGCTGACCTGCTCTCTGCTGCTCGGTCAATAGTTTCATCCAACTACGATTGACGCCTATTATTTTCAGCTGCCCTGAGATGCTCATTTGTTCGAAATACTCCGCCACTCCCTCCGTAAACCAGGTAGGGATATTGCCAAACAATCCAGACACGATGACATGAGCCGCCTCATGCCTGGCTATGGCCAGCGTAGTTTCATCATTTGACTGCCGGTTGATGGCAACCAGGTTGAGGTTCGGACTGTAAAAGCCGGATACATTGTTGGATAACGAAGGAGCAATCTGCTGTTTAAAACGTTTGAACCGATTCGGACTATCAAATACATGCACTTCCAGGTGCACCTGTCGGAGCTGGTCAAGGCTCAGGAAGTGTGACAGGACACTGAAAATCTGTCGGGTATCCACAGACAATCGGGTCTGCATATCGACGGGTAT
>NZ_JAGHQV010000358.1:0-729 GCF_017744175.1 Thalassotalea sp. G20_0
GAGCAACAAACCATTGTCGCCCAGGTGAACAAGCTGAAGCGGGTTCTTCCCATTATTGAAGAACGCACCCAATCACTGAAAGCGCTTTATGACAAAAGCTACGGCTCCAGAGTGGAATACCTGGAGCTGGAACAGCAACGCATCGAACTGGAAGAAGATATCAAGGCTCAAAGCGCCGCCGTTAAGCAACTGGCTGCAGAAGCGGAAGCGCTGCAACATCAACTGGCCAGCCTCCATGCACAGACTCGCCGGGAAAGTCTGGATCAGCAGGAACAGCTGCACCGTCAGCTGGACACACTGGAACAGGAACGCATCAAAGCACAAGAGTTGCACGACCAGCAACAGATCACCTCACCCATTGATGGCACGGTGCAACAATTGCAGGTGCACACCATCGGCGGTGTGGTACAGCCAGCGCAGGCACTGATGCAGATTGTACCCGCCGAAGCAAAGATGGAAGTGGAAGCCTGGATACTGAACAAAGACATCGGTTTTGTTCACGAAGGTCAAAGCGCCGAAGTGAAAATCGACACCTTTAACTTTACCAAATACGGCTTGATCGATGGGGCATTGACGCATATTTCCAACGATGCCGTGGCCGATGAACAGCAGGGCCTGCGTTATCTGACCAATGTCCAGATCGAAAAAGACTGGATGCAGGTAGAAAATCGTAAGGTGAACCTGTCGCCGGGGATGAGTGTGGCGGTGGAGATTAAAACCGGACAAAGG
>NZ_JAGHQV010000359.1:0-729 GCF_017744175.1 Thalassotalea sp. G20_0
GGGATGCCCTGCGTGCAGACAGTGAACCCGAATCTGATGGGTCCGCCCTGTGATGGGGTAAGCCTCAACCAGGGTCATATTTGGAAAACGGTTCAGCACCCGAAACGCCGTTCGGGATTTTTTGCCATCCACATGCACCCGGACCATCCGCTCTCCTGAGCGCAGCACGTTCTTCAACAGCGGCGCATTAACCAGCTGCTTTCTCGCTGGCCACTTACCCACCACCAGCGCATGATACAGCTTTTCAACTTTTTCTTTCTGCTGCAACTGGTTATGCAGATGACGCAGCATACTGCGGCGCTTGGCAATCACCAGACAACCCGAGGTGTCCCGGTCCAGGCGATGCACCAGTTCCAGCGTGCGGTTATCCGGCCGTAGCTGGCGAAGTGCTTCAATCACGCCATAAGACAGACCGCTTCCGCCATGCACAGCAAGCCCGGACGGTTTGTTGATAATCAGCAGCAGATCATCTTCATATAGTACCGCTTTTTCCAATTGAGCGATCACGCTGTCAGCGGGCCTTACGGGAGCCTCCCTTTCGGCCACTCGGACCGGAGGAATACGAACAACATCGTTCAATTCAAGGCGATAATCTGCGCTTACCCGCTTTTTATTGACCCGCACCTCACCCTTGCGAACGATACGATACACCCTGGTCTTGGGCACCCCTTTAAGAACCCGCAACAGAAAATTATCAACACGCTGACCAGCCGCATCCTCATCAATGGT
>NZ_JAGHQV010000035.1:0-60966 GCF_017744175.1 Thalassotalea sp. G20_0
ACCATGGAACTGCCCACCAGTGCGGCACCGCAGGCGACGGTATCAAACCCCGCCATGAACGTTT
The DNA here is from genome assembly GCF_017744175.1 of Thalassotalea sp. G20_0. Classification (NCBI taxonomy): domain Bacteria; kingdom Pseudomonadati; phylum Pseudomonadota; class Gammaproteobacteria; order Alteromonadales; family Colwelliaceae; genus Thalassotalea; species Thalassotalea sp. G20_0. The sequence goes on from NZ_JAGHQV010000035.1 coordinate 65, forward strand.
CCGACCTGTCGGGGACCACCATGGAACTGCCCACCAGTGCGGCACCGCAGGCGACGGTATCAAACCCCGCCATGAACGTTTCCGACCTGTCGGGGACCACCATGGAACTGCCCACCAGTGCGGCACCGCAGGCGACGGTATCAAGCCCCGCCATGAACTTTTCCGGCCTGTCGGGAACCACCATGGCACTGCCCACCAGTGCGGCACCGCAGGCGATGGTATCAAACCCCGTCATGAACTTTTCCGGCCTGTCGGGGGCCACCATGGCACTGCCCATCAGTGCGGCACCGCTGGCGGCTACCCTGAATTCCGGCGCAATAGCCGGCATCGCCCTGGGGGCTGCAGCCTTTGTGGTGGCAGGTGTGGCAGGGGGGTACATCTATCGTCATTATCACCGCAGGTCAGCCCCCGTCGATGCGGATGACCTGCTGGAATTGGTGACAATCAATAATACTGCGGTACAGGAGGCGGTTGATAAACCGATGATAAAAGCCTTCAGGGGAGAGGCAAGAGGGGAGCCTGCCGGTGAACAACGATCCAGAAGACCTCCTCCAGAGCCGCTCGGACTGAAGAAACCACTACTACCGGAAAAACCACCCATACGGACAAGGGACCCGTTCTATGGGGAGCTCCGGGAACAGGTGATTCCCTGGCATGAACACAAAAATGAAGATGTTGGCGAATATGAAGATGTTGACACTTGCAATCCCCGCAGAATGAGTACTGCTATATAGCCTGATGAGTAATGCAGTCAGGACAAGTGCGTTAACACAAGTGTTTGTAGCAACAAATCACTTTCTATTCCAGCAGCCCGTTTTTTCCGGGCTTTTTTGTCAGCGGGTGGACTCGTTCCCACGGTGACCCGTGGGAATGCATACCGTATCTCTCCACAAATCAGAACCCCCATTAAACTTTCATAATTCCGGGGAGAAACAGTTTGTTCCACATCCTGCAGGCTCCGGTATGCATTCCCGGAGCATGGGAACGAGGGGGGGTATGGATATTAGCGGGCTGATTGTGTCATGGATATCAGAGAACAATTACTGTAAATCCAATACTCGTTGGTGTACACCAGGAAGCCCGCCAACTGATTCATTACCCAGTTCAGGATTATCTCCCGGGTTTTTCCTGTTTTATAAGATTCTTGCGCATTACCCGTTGCGCATAATTCAAACGGTTCCTTTCACCGCCTGAGTCTTGTCTATCCTTGCCTCATTTTGCGAGGTGATCACTATGATATCCCAACCTGCTGTTCACTCCACAGGCGCACCCATGGCTTCTGGCTCCGTACCCGATCAGCCAACGGAAAATGACGGGCTATTTGCCGGGTTTTTAAAGGTCGTCGTCTGGGGCGGTCCGATCCTGTTTTTGCGGTCGCTTCATCCCGGTTATATTCCTCCCGGGACGCAGCCGTCGGCACAATCGGATGAAGGTCCGGCCTTCACTTTTGGCAGCCCTGATGGGCAGGACAGCAGCTTTTTCCAGGGGGTTGAGCTGGCGGCCCGGCTGGTGTCGCCTCATACAGTGCTGCCAGCGGAGATCCGCACGATGCTGGAGGGCATTGTCACCTTTTCCGCAGCGACCCGCTTCAGAGATCTTTTGGACGTTTTTGGGGCGACTAAAGGTTCTCCTCCAACGGAAAGTCAGGCAGACATTTCGGTGGACAGCTCCCCAACAAACGACAAAGGCAGGAAAAAAAAGAAACTGCAGCAAACACGACAACGAACCAGCCCTTCAGCCAACGCCTCTATTGGCACTGGCCAGCTACCGAAAACCGCTGTGGCACTGGGTGCCCTGTCCAGCCTGACCGCTGCGGCTGCTGCATCCCCATCCGGCAGTAAAGCCAAAGGGTGTACTTAGGTACCAAATGCCGCAACCTTGGGCAAAATTGGCCGTGACCAGAAGGACTATCCTCTGAATGGTAGTTACTGTCAGACTGCGGATATTAATGTTAACAGCTCGTTCCGCTCCATCGGCAATAATACACGTCCATTTACCGGTGATTACAATGGTAATGATCATGAAATTTCTGGTCTGGAAAGCTGCCTTGTGAAAAATCTGACGGGTAAAGTTCGTCGCCTGCAGTTTAAAAATGCAAATATAACGACAAAAGGTATGAAAGATTCGACCGGGGTAGCCGCTTGTAAAATGTCAGGCAAAGCCAAGATCAGAGACATTGAGGTTAAAAGTTCTGTCCTTACTACCAGCGGTGATCAGGCAAGCGCAGGTATTGCCGTGGGCGAAGTATATGGAGGAAAGGTTATAGGCACAACCGCAGAAAACTGCAGCGTGACAACTTCCGGTTCATCTGCGTATGCCGGTATTGGCGCGGGATATGTGTATAAAAAAGATGGAGAGGTTAGAAACACGATTGCAAAAAACTGCAAGGTGACTACTAGCTCCAGTGATGCCGGTATCGGGGCGGGGCGTGTTAAAAAGGGAGACGTTTTCGAAACCACGGCAACGGACTGCACGGTGGAAACGTCCGGAGGTAATGCCGGTATCGGGGCGGGGCGTGTTGATGTTAAGGAAAAAGTCGATCGGACCAATGCAGTCAAATGCAATGTGACAAACTCCGGTTCTTTCGGTAATGCCGGTATCGGGGTGGGGTTTGGTAAAGCTACCGACACCGAAGCACTTAACTGCACGATAAAAACCTTCGGTGATGAGAGTAATGCCGGTATCGGGGTGGGGTTTGGTGAAGCTACCGACACCAAAGCAATGAACTGCACGATAAAAACCTTCGGTGATAAGAGTAATGCCGGTATCGGGGCGGGACAATATAAAGCTACCAATACTCTGGCAATAAAATGCAAGGTGGAAAACAACGGTACCAATGGGAATATCGGCATTGGGGTGGGTAAAGGATACGCTAAAGGATACGCTAAAGACACCAAAGCAATTAACTGTGAGGTGAAAAACTCCGGTCCCGGCCATTTAACAGCCAGTATTGGAGCGGGGATGGGGGTTGCTTACAACACCATAGCGATAAACTGCACAGTGGATACCTCCGGTGGTTCCGGTTTTAGCGGTATCGGGGCGGGGGGGGGGTGATTCTTATAAAACCTATTTAACCGCCGTTGCTAACACCACCAAGTCATTCAACAGCAAGGTTAAATCCAGTCCTTCTGGTCTTGCCGGTTTCGGGGTCGGAAATGGCAATGTTTACAACACTATGGCGGTAAAAAGCACCGTTGAAGGACGGGCTATTCGACATGATTATTTCGGAGCAGGGCTTAACCCCACTTTCTGTAATGTCAGGGTTAAAGGCGTACAGCAAGACAACAGAACAGCCAGGGGGGCCAGGGCTTGCAGTTGGCAGCTGAATAAATTCTGTAAAGATATTGATGACCCCCACCTTCCCAGCCTGGTGAAGCAGAATTGCCAGCCCACAGACTGTTATTCTTCGGCATTATCAAGTGACACTGTCTCCGGTGCCTTTATTGAGTATTGTCATACTGAAGAACCGAAACCCAGCCCAAGCACAACTCCTACACACACTCCAACTTCCCGCCCAATGTCACCAACAGTAGTACCAGCCACGCCAGCACCGGTAGCGACGGCATCGAACACCACCATGAACTGTTCCGATCTGCCGGCGACCACCACGGCACTGACGCCAGCACCGGTAGCGACGGCATCGAACACCACCATAAACGTTTCCGGCCTGCCGGGGACCACCATGGCTCTGCCCACCAGTGCGGCACCGCTGGCGGCAACCCTGAGTACCGGCGCAATAGCCGGTATCGCCCTGGGGGCTTCGGCCTTAGTGGCGGCAGGGGTGTGCATCTATCGTCATTGTCAGCGCAGTTCATCTCCCGCCGCTGCTGATGATGGCCTGCTGGAGTTGGTGACAGTCGATACTGCGGGGCAGGCAAAGGAGTTGGGGGCTCAACCGACGATAAAAACCGTCAGGAAAGAGGCAAGGGAGGAGCCTGTCGGAGAACAACGCTCCAGCATACAATCGCCAAAGCCGCCCAGACTGAAACAACGGGCACTACCGGCAATACCCATATTGGCAGGGGAGCCGTTCCCTGAGAAACTCGGGGAGCAGGTGATTCCCCAGCATGAAAGCTTATATGGAAACGTGTATGAGGATATTGATACTTGCAATCCCCGCAGAATGAGAACGGCTGTAGAGCCTGATTATTAATGCAGCCAGGAGGCTGACCGAGAATAGACTGCCCTATACTGCAACTGCTCCTGCGTTACTCTAGCTCCTGCATCCATGCAGTCGTGCGGCGTTACAACTCCGGTCACATAGCTAAGGCTATGCTCCCTTTGTTGTGCCTTGCATAGTAACTGCCCACTTAGCCAGAAATATACGATTCCATTTGGCCAACTACTTAGCCTGATTATTAATGCAGCCAGGACAAATGCGATAACTCAAGCTGTTGTAGCAACAAATCACTTTCTACCCCGGCAACCCGATTTTTCCGGGCTTTTTTGTCTCAGCGGGTTATATTTGCATAACTGATTGTATGACCAATTGAAAATGACTGAGGCAGGCCTGCTTTGTCCGGATGATTTTCAAACGGAAAGTAGGCTTTTGGATAGTTATGGTTGAGTTATCAGGTAAAACCGTGTTAAGCGTTTAAGGGTTTCAGCCGTTACTGATTACCATGTAAATATGCAGGTTCGCATAGCTGGTTTGCAGACAAGAGAGATGGGTAAGTCAGGCAGCCTGATTTTGTTACAGGTGTTTGAATGCTGATTTGCCCGACGGAAATGTGGCCAGAATATTCAAGTCGGATAGTGGCTTTAAAGTGCTGGAAATAAGGCTCTGTACCGGATCATACAGGAAAATAACCCACTCCTTTACGGGAACGAGGTTGATGGTTTTCCTTGACCGATTATTGACTTCGCCTTATATATTGAAGCAATTTCTATCCCGGCTTTTCTTGTTCTGGAGAGTAGGCTCTATTTCAGCAGGTCTGATTATTGAGTATGATGGGCGATTTATCTGCTCACAGATCTGACCAGCCAGAACATTGGAACAGATGACAGGACGTGTAAGGCAGCATGGGTAAATCGCTAGTTATTGTGGAGTCGCCTGCCAAGGCGAAAACGATCAACAAATATTTGGGCAAAGACTTTGTTGTCAAATCCAGTGTGGGTCACATTCGGGATTTGCCAACAGCGGGTGGGCCGAAGAAAACCGTGGATGCCAAGGCCAGGGCCAGGGCAGCTGCCGAGACTAAAAAGCTCTCTCCTGAGGAGCGTGAGCGCCGCAAGAAAATCAAGGCCCGTGAGCAGTTGATCGACCGTATGGGGATCAACCCCGATAATGGCTGGGAAGCGCATTACCAGATTTTGCCGGGCAAGGAAAAAGTCGTTGACGAACTTGCCCGTCTGGCAGAAAACGCTGACACCATTTATCTGGCAACGGATTTGGACCGTGAGGGAGAAGCCATTGCCTGGCATTTGCAGCAGGCCATCGGCGGCAGCCCGGATCGATATCGCCGTGTTGTCTTTAACGAAATTACCAAAAAAGCCATCCAGTCTGCGTTCGAATCCCCCGGGCAGTTAAATCAGGATCGGGTTGACGCTCAACAGGCCCGCCGGTTTCTGGATCGGGTGGTTGGTTATATGGTTTCCCCGCTGCTTTGGGCAAAAATTGCCCGTGGGCTCTCTGCAGGGCGGGTGCAATCCGTTGCTGTCAAGCTGGTGGTTGAGCGTGAGCGGGAAATTCGCAGTTTTATTCCTGAAGAATACTGGGAAGTCTATGCTGATCTCCTGGCTGCCGGGAGTGATGCCGTCCGTTTTCAGGTGGTTAAAGAGAACGGGGTAAATTTCAGGCCGACAGGCAAGGCGGAAGCAGATAAAGCCCTGGCTCAGTTACAGCAGGGTCAATACGCCCTGACCAGTCGTGAAGATAAGCCAACCCAGAGCAAGCCTTCGGCACCTTTTATCACATCAACACTGCAGCAGTCGGCCAGCACGCGCCTGGGTTTCAGTGTCAAGAAAACCATGATGTTGGCGCAGCGCCTGTATGAGGCGGGTTACATCACCTACATGCGAACCGACTCCACCAATCTGAGCCAGGATGCGGTTGCCAGTGCCCGGTCATTTATTGCCAAACAGTATGGTGATCAATACTGTCCGGAGCAGCCAAATCTGTACAGCAGCAAGCAAGGCGCCCAGGAAGCTCACGAAGCGATTCGGCCATCCAGTGTTACGTTAAAGCCTGATGATCTGTCTGGCATGGAACGTGATGCGGAGCGTCTGTACGATTTGATCTGGCGTCAGTTCGTTGCCTGTCAGATGACGCCTGCCGAGTATCTCAGTACGTCTCTGGTCGTTGACGTTAACGGCTATCAACTCAAAGCCAGGGGACGGACATTGAAGTTTGATGGCTATACCCGGGTGCAAAAGCCTCTGGCCAGAAAAGGTGAAGATGTGATTCTGCCTGATCTGCAAAAAGGGGTAGAGCTGACACTGGAAAAACTGGACCCTAAACAGCTGTTCACCCGCCCACCGGCCCGTTTCAGCGAAGCGGCACTGGTCAAGGAATTGGAGAAACAGGGTATTGGTCGGCCGTCAACCTATGCGTCGATTATTTCCACCATTCAGGACCGTGGTTATGTTTCAGTGAAGAATCGCCGCTTTTATGCGGAAAAAATGGGCGATATTGTGACTGATCGTCTGAATGAGTCGTTTAATGAGCTCATGGACTTTCACTTCACGGCACGAATGGAAGAGAAGCTCGATGATATTGCTGAAGGTGAAAAAAACTGGAAGCAGGTTCTTGATGATTTTTATGCCGACTTTACCCTTCAGTTAACCCAGGCTGAACAGAGTGACGGAGGGATGCGCGCAAATGAACCCTCCCTGACCGATATTGAGTGTCCTACCTGCCATCGACCCATGATGATTCGCACTGCATCGACCGGGGTGTTTCTCGGTTGTTCCGGTTATTCACTGCCACCGAAGGAGCGCTGTAAAACGACGATTAACCTGGTTCCCGGTGAGGAGGTGGAAGATGTCGATGATGAATACGCCGAGGTTAACGCCCTGCGTGCCATGCGTCGTTGTCCCAAGTGCTCTACCGCGATGGAAAGCTATCTGATTGATGAGCAGAGGAAGTTACACGTCTGTGGCAATAACCCTGATTGTTCCGGCTTTGAGGTGGAGAAGGGGAGTTACAAATTAAAAGGTTATGATGGCCCCGTACTTGACTGCGATAAGTGTGGCAGTGAAATGCAGTTGAAAACCGGGCGCTTCGGCAAGTATTTTGGTTGTACTAACAGTGAATGCAAGAACACCAGAAAGTTGCTGAAAAGTGGTGAGCCTGCTCCACCCAAAATGGAGCCAGTGCCCATGCCTGAGTTAAAGTGCGTCAAAGTTGATGATCATTATGTGCTCAGGGATGGCGCGTCCGGATTGTTCCTTGCGGCCAGTCAATTTCCCAAGAACAGAGAGACCCGTGCTCCGCTGGTGGCGGAGCTATTGCCCCATCAGGCAATGATTGACCCCAAGTACGGTTATCTGATGGATGCTCCCCGTCAGGACCCTGATGGCAACCCGGCAATTATTCGATACAGCCGCAAGACCAAGCAGCAGTATGTTATGTCCGAGCTCGATGGTAAGGCAACGGGTTGGAGTGCAGTATTTGATGATGGTCGCTGGCATGAAAAGCAGTCTAAAAAGCGCCAGTCCGGTTAGATTTATTTCAGCCTCCCGGGTTCATGAGACAGGGCTATTATGCCCTGTTGTATTATGGCAGTTAGTAACTTTTAGGAACTGTCCCGAGATAACTTCCACATTTCGGATATTATCCAGCAAAGAAAAAACTTGCCACAGAGACACGGAGGCACGGAGAAAAGAAAAAAATCTTTTCCTCTGTGACTCTGTGCCTCCGTGGCAAAATGAGGAAGTTTTTAAGCGACAACTCCTTAGCTCGACAAAACACGAGTTGTTCCCGAAAGATTGATGGAGTTGGTTATGACAAACAATTGGCAGGGATATACCAATAAAATGCTCTTTCACGCCCGTTTATTGCTGGATGCCTGGGAAGATGCAGATGATCTTGCCAAGCCGGCATTTCGTGAGGCCTGTCTGAATGCAATGGTTCAGGCTTACCGCTCGTTACTGGCTGAAATTATGACGAATTACCGTTTGCCGGTAAATCAACTACCCTCTCTTGATGAGGCAATGAACAGTGTTCATCATAAGGGAGAGGTGTCTACTGAGTTGCAGTACATTGAACGTCTTGAGCAACATGATTCATGGTTGTCGGCGTTATTAAAAAGTCATCAGGACTGTGCCATGCCTATACAGCGCAAAAGTGTTGAACTGAATGAAATTCCTCTGTTTAATGCCAATAGTGTGCGGTTTGATCAGTCAGAAGGCTTTCTTGCTGTGCTTGAGTCGCTGAAGGAGCTGGTCACTTACAGCCGGAACTTCAGCCTGGAATGGTAGGTTTCTGATGTTTTCAGGTTTGTTCATTGCCAGCCGTATTCAGCTATTGTTGATGGCTGATATCTTGAAAGCCTCTGCTGGCTAATGCACAATGCTTAACCGCTAACCCTAAAATCCCGGTGTCACTATTTATGTCAGCGTCGTTTCTTGAAATTGTTGAACTGCCTTCCGGCGAAATCGTTTTGCGTCGCAGTGATGAGGAGAACGCTGAGCCTCTGGTTACCATGTCATTCTCCCGGGAGTTGCTTGACTTTCTCCAGGGAGATCAGGTGGAGGTAGCCAAGGCTATGCTGGATGCCTGCATAGCGGAAGTGGGGCGTAAAACAGAAGCTGACGCTGGAGAATACATCCCTGAAAACCGGGTTCTTCATTAACTGTCATACAAACCCTCCAGTTATCCTCTGTTCCTGATTGCCAGTCCCTGACATCGACCTGAGCGAGCGGCGGTCTCGAGTTCAGAGAGTGTGATGCTATCGATCTGCTCGATCCAGCTGACCACGGTGTGGCTGGTGCCTGAGGCCAGTGCCTTGCGAGTGAGTTTCAGTGGGTCTGCCTCAGCAGATGGGTTGAGAACCTGAAGGCGCTGTCTGCTGATTCCCGATGACTTCAGCCAGTTTATGGTGTTTTTTGCCTGTTCACTGGACAGTATCAGGGTAAGCCAGCGTTGATCCTGGTCGTTAGCCAACTCATACAGAACAGTCTTCAGAAAGCGTCCTGATTGCCAGGGCGGGCCTGAGAGAATCAGTTCATCAATAAAGCTGACAGGTTCACTGTCAATGCAGGGAGCGTTGCCGTTCTGACTGGATGATGGTGTTAATGCTTGCATGTCAGGTCCTCTACATCAGAGATTGTCTCAGGGTCGGGGAGGCTGTCCGAGAATAGCCTCCTAGTTCCTGATAACCCCCACACTCAGTCCTTCGATAGCAAAGGTATCAACGCTGAGGTCTACTTCGATTGTCTTGAATTCTTTGTTTTCCGGGTGCAGGTAAATTCTGTTTTTAACCTGTTCAAAACGTTTGACCGTTACTTCGTCGTCAATTCTGGCAACGACAATCTGGCCATTGGCTGCCGTTGATGTTTTATGGACCGCCAGAAGGTCCCCGTCAAGAATACCGATATCCTTCATGCTCATTCCTTTTACCCGAAGCATGAAGTCTGCTTTGGGGGAAAAGAAATCAGGGTTGATGGACAGGTGGTCCTCAATATGTTCCTGGGCAAGAATGGGGCTTCCTGCAGCAACCTGTCCTACAATAGGCAGGCCGGAAGATTCGGTGCCGGGGATTCGGATACCCCTTGAGGTGCCGGGGGTGATCTCGATAGCTCCCTTGCGGGCAAGGGCTCTGAGGTGTTCTTCTGCTGCATTGGGTGATCGGAAACCGAAGGTCTGTGCGATTTCTGCACGGGTGGGGGGGAAACCGGTCTCTTCTACATGAGATTTGATCAGTTCAAGGATCTCAGTCTGGCGCTTGGTCAATTTATACATGATTAAATCTGTGTTTTTATACAGTACATGTAATTATATACAGTATTTTGCTGTCTGCAACCACCCCTGCCTTATTAATCTAACTTGATGTTTCAGTTGGCAAACGTTAGTTTTAAACAAATGTTTACATTGGAGGTTTTACAGGCATGTCACAGTCAGCGACAGTAGACAGGATTCTGGACGCTGCAGAGAAGTTATTTGCTGAGCATGGGTTCGCAGAGACCTCGCTGCGTTCAATTACCAGTCAGGCGGGTGTTAACCTGGCCGCTGTTAATTATCATTTCGGCTCCAAAAAATCCCTGATCCAGGCGGTCTTTTCCCGTTTTCTTGACCCTTTTGTCAGCAATCTTTCCGGGGCTCTTGTGCGATATCAGGATAATAATGACGTTATTGATCTGGAAGAAATACTTCATTTACTGGTGGATCAGATCATGGCGGTTAAACCCCGCAGCCCTGAAGATCTCTCTGTTTGTATGAGGATGATTGGCCTGGCCTACACACAGGGCCAGGGGCATCTGAAGAAATATTTGCGCGACGTTTATGGGGAAGTATTCCAGGCTTATCTGGAGCTGCTGGTAAAAGCGTGTCCTGAGTTGCCACTGAATGACCTGTTCTGGCGAGTCTATTTTATTCTGGGTTCCGCTGTGTTTACCCTTTCAGGAGCGGATGCGCTGAGGGCTATTGCGGAAAGCGATTATGGGGTCAGGACTGAACTGGAAGATATCATGAGAAAGATGGTGCCTTTCATGGCGGCAGGTCTCAGATCGCACACCTGACGGATCATTTAACCATACAGAGTTTGATTTACCGATGCATCTTACTGTTCATATTGCCAGTCAGGAAATGGTGCTGCACGAGGAGGACGGCAAGCGCCGTGTTTATTCTGTGTCTACTGCCAGCAAGGGAACCGGGCAGCAGGAAGGGAGCTGGCAAACACCTCTTGGGCAGCATGTTATCCGGGCGAAAATTGGTGCCGGTCTGCCGGCTAATTCAGTATTTGTCGGACGTCGCTTTACCGGTGAGATTTATTCCCCCGGGCTTTGCCAGCAGTACCCTGAAAGAAAGGACTGGATTTTAACCAGAATTTTATGGCTCAGTGGCCTGGAGCCCGGATATAACCGGCTGGGTAATGTTGATACCATGCGTCGCTATATCTATATCCACGGTTCGCCGGATACGGCAGTGATGGGAGAACCCGGCTCGCGGGGATGTATCCGAATGCACGGGGAAGATATTATCGATCTGTTTGACCGTGTAGATACCGGTACCAGGATCGATATACTGCTTAGCTGATACCGTTTTTTTTTAGAGGATATAGTTGTGCCAACAGGCCTGAACCGTGGTGTTCTTTTGATTGATCTTGAGGGAACGCAGCTGACCGCCGAAGAACACCAGCTGCTTTCCCTGCCCGGTGTTGCGGGTATTGTCCTTTTTTCCAGGAACTATCAGAGTCGGGAACAGTTAATTTCCCTGGTTCGTTCTGTCCGGAATGTTCGCCGGGATCTGTTAATTTGTGTGGATCAGGAAGGTGGGCGTGTGCAACGCTTCAAGGACGGGTTTACCCGTCTGCCCCCGGCACAGGCTTATGGGGAATTTGACCCGGATCAACAGTATCAGATGGCTTATGAGTCAGGCTGGCTGATGGCCTCTGAGTTGCTGACCTGTGGGATAGATCTTTGCCTGGGGCCGGTGTTGGATATTGATCATGGTAAAACGCCGATCGTGGGGGACCGGGCTTTTGGGTGTTCGATTGAGCAGGTGAATCACCTGGCCTCATTGTGGATTGATGGGGTTCATGAAGCGGGAATGTCCGTGGTTATCAAGCACTTTCCCGGCCATGGGAATGTAGATTCTGATTCCCATGTGAGCCTTCCCCTGGATGATCGTACTTTTGATGAGATCTGTCAGTCGGACCTGGAGCCTTTCCGGGTAATGATTCAAAAGGGGGTTGAGGCATTAATGCCGGCCCATATCCTGTTTCCCGCTATTGACCGGCATCCGGTGGGTTACTCTTCAGAGTGGCTGAAAGGGGTGTTACGCAACCAGCTGTTATTTGAGGGGCTGGTTATCAGCGATTGCCTGTCGATGGAGGGAGCGGCGAAAACCGGCAGTTATCCTGCCAGGGCCAGGGCAGCCCTGGATGCTGGTTGTGATCTCCTTATAATCTGTAACCGTCAGGGAGTTCGGGAGGTACTGGCTGAGATAGACGGCTCGGGTTTGCAGGGTGTCGGTCCGGATGGTTTGATGCCTGACTCATACACTGACCGGGAGTCTCTTGAACAGTCAGAGCGCTACAGGAAAGCGCGTAAAATGCTGACAGAGGCTTTTGGAACAGGCTGATTTTAATGGTGCCATGGCCATCACTGTCCGGTAATTCAGGGTAACTTTCCTTCTAAGCTGTCGTACTGGTTTATAGTTATAAATCCGGTGCGACTATTACGCTTTCTCTTCAGTCCGTATTAATACCAATGCCACCTTCTAAATATCCGACTGGGCAAGTCATTTTGAACAGCTGGGTAAGGCGGAATTGGTATAACCTGGTTTGGTTAAGCATTGTGGTATAACCATGGACTTTTTATCCTCTACTTCAGCCAATATTCCTGATTGGCTGCCCCTGGCAGTGATAGCTACCTGTCTGACAGCTTTTACCCGATATCTTGTCGGCAAACTCTTCGGCAAGCTCACGACGAAAGTAAAAGCTACCCAGAATTTCTGGGATAACGCTCTGCTTGCGGCGAGCCAGAAGCCGGTTTATCTGTTTATCTGGGTTGCCGGGTTAAGCTGGACAGCAGAAGAAATATGGGAAGGAACCGGAAACACTCTGTTTCAGCGCCTTCTCAGTTTTCGGGATCTACTGGTTATTGTGCTTTTCTGTTGGGTTTTTGTCTCCTTTATCACCGCATTGGAACATCGCTACCTACAGGTTGAGCGCAAGAAGAAACTGGATCAGACCTCAGTTATTGCCCTGGGCCGCCTGATAAGAATTGCCATCATCATTACCGGGATTCTGGTTGCCATGCAGGCCTTGGGGTACAGCCTTTCCGGTATCCTTGCCTTTGGTGGGTTGGGTGGACTGGCTGTGGGTTTTGCCGCCAAAGACATGCTGGCTAATTTCTTTGGGGGCTGGATGATCTATGTGGATAAACCTTTTCGTGTAGGAGACTGGATTAGCTCTCCGGATAAAAAAATAGAAGGCACTGTAGAGTATATTGGCTGGAGACAGACTCGTATTATGACCTTTGCAAAACACCCTCTCTATGTTCCGAACTCTACATTTATGAATATTTCGGTCGAAAATCCCTCCCGGATGCAAAATCGACGTATCAAACAGGTCTTTGGATTAAGGTATCGTGACAGCGATAAAGTCAATGTGATTCTTGAGGATGTTCGCAGTTACCTGAGGCATCATGACGCTATTGATCAGGATAAGATTATCATTGTGAATTTTATTCGCTTCGGTGCATCAAGCCTTGATTGTCAGGTTTACTGTTTTACCAAAACCACTGACTGGGCGGCCTATCTGCAGATTCAGGAGAACGTGCTGCTTGAGATCATCAGCATTATACACAGTCATGAGGCGGATATTGCCTTCCCGACCCGGACGCTGGAATTATCTGATCAGGGGGTAAGTGATATTCAGCAGCGTGCCGGTTCACCGTCCCTTGAGGCTGTGAAAATTTAGTGGTTTCAAATGGTTGGTCAGAGGTGTTGCTGCGGTTTGTGAAGATTGTGGGAATGCTTGAAAGAGAGTAGTAAACAAACTGGCTACAATTTATAAAAATAACCAACTGAAATCCCTGAATGATCCCGATTATGAACCCCGAATTTATATCGTTCTATTCTCATTTGATTATTGCCTTTTTGCTGTCTGGTACCTCATTTTATGGCATAAAGTGGTTGGCCCATTGCGAGCAAAAGGGGCCGGAACGGGTATTCTGGGGCCTGGCTATCAACATATTGCACAGACCCTTGCTGACGCTGCCCTGGGTGTTGTTCATTCTCTATTCGGCGCATTACTGGCCGGGGCTTGAGCGGTCGGGTGTCAATGAAACCCTGCCACTGATTCAAAAACTCATTCTGATCATCTATCCGGCCTGGTTTATCTGGGAAATCAGCCTGAATATGCCAGAGGTACTGGATTCCATGGGAGAGCGGTGGCGCGAGCGCTTATCGCCCTCAGTGATTGCCCGTTCAGTGCAGCTGATTATCGTTATCTCCACACTGTTGAGCCTTGCCCAGGCCTTCGGGTATAGCCTGTCAACCCTTCTGGCCTTTGGTGGTATTGGCGGTATTATTCTGGGTCTTGCTGCCAAGGACTGGCTGGCCAATTTTTTTGGTGGATTAATGCTGATGTTGGATCGTCCTTTTACCGAGGGTGACTGGATTCGCTCTCCGGACCGATCCATTGAAGGGCATATCGAAAAGGTTGGCTGGCGTCTGACCAAAATAAGAACCTTTGATAGACGGCCTATTTATGTTCCAAACTCACTCTTTACCGGCATAGTGGTGGAGAATGCCACTCGAATGAAAAACCGCCGGATGATTGAAAATTTTGCTCTTCGTTATGAGGATATTGAAAAAATACCCCGTATTCTCAGTCGCATAGATGATCTTGTTCAACAGGTTCCCGAGGTTGACAGTCGTGAACCTCATTATGCCGTTTTCATCCGTTATGATGATTCTGCCCTTTTATGTCAGGTTCGGGTGCATATCACAAGAACGGATCGTGTTGGTTTTTTAAAGGCTCAGGAATCTATTTTGCTTCTGATTGCAGCCGTTGTTAACGAGGAAGGGGCGTTGTTCGCTTATCCGACCCGAAGGATTCTTTCCGATGGGTCGATAACACAGTAGTTATATTCAATACGATGAAAATTGATAACAAGGCTAATGGATATACTGATTGTTGAAGATGCCCGTGACCAGAGAATGATTCTGTCTGTGGTTCTGAAAAAGCAGGGGCATCGTGTTTTTGAGGCATCAGATGGCTATGAAGCACTGAATGTTCTGGAAAGCCATCCGGATATCCGGATTGTCATCAGCGACTGGATGATGCCCAATATGGATGGTATAGAGCTTTGTGAAGCGATCCGTAACAGTGATTTTGGGTACTATATCTATTTCATGCTGCTAACGGGTAACTCGGATCGTGAGGCCGTGGTGGAAGGGATTAACCGTGGTGCTGATGATTTTATCAATAAGCCAGTGGATTTTGATGAGCTTGGTGCGCGCCTTAATGCCGGCATTCGAATTATCGAATTAAAAGCGGCGCTTGAACATAAAATACATACCATAGAAAAAGACCTGGAGTCGGCGGCAGAAACACAGGCCCGTCTGCTATCTGAGCCAGCGAAAATTCAGAGTGTGGATTTTAACTGGTATTTCAAACCAAGCCGCATTCTTGGCGGCGATATGTTTGGTTATCAGGCACTTGATGGAGAGACACTGGGCTTCTATCAACTGGATGTGGCCGGACATGGTATTCCTTCAGCACTGTTTTCTTTTTCATTGAACAATACCCTTCGTGAGGACGGGAGTGGATCGCTGGTTAAGGAGTCATTCAGCGAGCCACCTTTCTATCGGATAAAAGAACCCAATGAAGTGCTGGTGAGTCTGAATGAGCAGTTTCAGGCAAAACCTGAGTCGATGCTCTACTTCACCATTGCCTATGGGATAATCAACAGTCGCACCGGTTCTGTTACGTTGTCGCAGGCTGGCCATCCATCATCACTGTGGCTGAAAAGCGGTTCAAAATCTGTCGAAAAAATTACCTGTGGTGGCGTACCGATAGGTATGATGCCAGGCATGACCTATAAAAATGTCACGATTCAGCTTCAACCTGGTGACCGACTTTTTCTCTACTCCGATGGGGTGACGGAGTGTGAAAACAATACTGGTGAGATGTTTGGTGAAGACCGGCTGGTGGCTTCTCTGGAAGATGTTTTTGATCACACCATTGAAGCCATGATCAGCCGGGTTGAGCAGGACATTACTAACTGGACCGGAGCTGATGTTTTTGAGGATGATGTAACTTATCTGGTATTGGAGTGGCAGCCGTAACCAGGCTTATGCTGCCTTATTAATTATGCAACGTTTATGACGCAAGGAGAGCGACATGCCATTTGACTCTAAAAATGATGCCGGGCATACCATCGTATCGATCGACGAAACCCGGCTTGATGCATCTCTATCAGAGCCCCTGAGGATTTATCTGTTTGACCAGATCGACAATGGCTCCGATAACCTGGTGATTGATTTATCCCAGGTGCGTTTTATGGACAGCAGTGGTTTGGGGGCATTGGTGGCAGGTCTGAAGAAAATGGGGGGAGCCGGTTCCATGAAGCTGGCCAGTGCCCAGCCTGCCGTTATGGATCTTTTCAGTCTTACCTCTATGGACAAGCTGTTTACCATTCTCCCTACAGTGACCGAGGCCATTAAGGAGAAGTAATCATGACCGACGAAAAGGGGCAGGCTGTCAGGCTTGAGATTGACAGTGAACTGGCGAATACCACCCTGATTGCCATGGCTGTCCGGGGCCTTTGTGCCATGACAACACTGTCCCCGGTTGAGGTGAATCGTGTGGAGCTGTGTGTGGTTGAGATTGTGAATAATGCCATCGAGCACGCCTATGGTAATGAAAAGGGGCATAAGGTTGAGGTTGGGGTCAGTCTTTTGCAGGCTTGCTTAATGCTGACCATCAGCGATTGGGGTAAGCCAATGGAGCAGGGTAAACTGGGGAGCAGGGATATGTCAGTGGATCCTGACAATCCTGCGGCGTGGCTATGCAGCGGTAGAGGGTTGCCAATCGTCCAGAGTTTGATGGATAGCGTTGAGTATCAGACTGTTGGGAATAAAAACAGTTTTATTATGAGTAAGCAGATCAGGAGTTAGTCTGCTTACCCATTCTTAGCAATATCAGTTGCTTTTTTCTGAAATGATCATCCCTGTTTCCACCAGCGCCTCAGGACGGTCATAAGGCGTAAGTTTGAATAGGACGCCAATCTCCGGACTGTCTATGTATTGAAGCTCCTTTACATTCCGGACTCTTCTTCGCTGCTTTATTTGAAAGTTATCGGTTATGCGCAAAGGCGGAGAGCCATCATCCAGCCTCACCAGATTGTCAGATCCTATATCAGAAGCAGCAAGAACGTCGGAGGTCTTTTGTTCGTAATTGTTCCCGGACAGTGTGGAGTACAGTGATTCCGGACTTAATTTATTCAGCCACAGATCAATATCAACATGCAGAAAGCGCTCTTCACTGACGCTGACTGTACCATTCAGCAACAGGTTGTTCTGCCCACTGATAGCAGCCCGGATTTCAATCGGTCGCTTACCTGATTCAGCGTTGACAGGCATTCGCCAGGCTTTATGGGTAATCACCTGATAGTTGCGATTTCTCTCAAGTGCAGTAACCTGGCTGTTCAGAATCCTTTCATTGGCTGGCAGATCAATGTAGGCATCACGCATAACATCAGGATGGCTTTGCTTTACAGGCTCAATGATGTCAAACAGCGGACTGCTATCATCAGGGTCGGCAGAGTGAGTTTTCAGTTTGATTACATTGACAGGCGCTCGGTAACCGGCAACGGGAGGCCAGGCTTCGCCACTGTCATTGTTAAGGTAACGAAAAACCACAAGATCTACCTGATACCATGGGGTATCAGGTCCTCCATCACTCGCCTTCTGTGCAGCAGAAAGCGGTACATTAACAAGTAGTGCTATCGACAATGCGATAAGCTGAAGTTTTTTCATACAGAATTTCCTTGGATCACCCAATCCGGAATCAGGGGGGCTTTTGTGCAGCAGCTCCTGACTGTCTGAAAACCAGTCAGGTGTGGCTATTGGTAGAGATAAGCTGTTAACCAGCAAGCCTGCCCAGCAACGTTTCTGTTGCCTTAAATCTCTGTTCCGGAGTTTCCATTGCGTCAATGTACTTTAAGATGCTGCTGCCTTCCAGCCTGAACTGCTGAGGGCTTGACTGGATAAGGTTAATAATCAGCATAGGGTCGACACTGGGCTGTTCTTCAAACTCGACCCTTGCTTCTTTGCTGCTGGCATCCAGCTTCTTGATGCCCAGTTTCTGGGCACAGAGTTTTAACTTCATCTGACGGAACAGATTTTTGGCCGGGTCGGGCAAGAGGCCAAACCGGTCGATCAGCTCAACCTGAAGGTTCTTTAACTTTTCCTCATTATCAGCGGCGGCAATTCTCTTATAGAGAATCAAGCGGCTATGGACATCGTGAATATAATCTTCAGGCAACAGGGCCGGAAGCCTTAAGTTCACTTCTGTGCCATGGTTCAAAGGCTGATCTGGATTGGGCGTTTCGCCGTTGCGGATGGCATTAACGGCACGTTCAAGCATCTCGGTGTAGAGTGTAAAGCCAACACTCTGTATCTGGCCACTCTGACCTTCACCCAGCAGTTCACCCGCACCTCTGATCTCCAAGTCGTTCGAGGCCAGCATAAACCCGGCACCAAGGGTTTGTGCTTCCGATATGGCTTCAAGACGTTTCGCGGCATCAGCAGTCATCGATTTCGGGGCCGGTGTTAACAGATAAGCGTAGGCCTGGTGGTGTGAACGACCAACCCTGCCTCTAAGCTGATGCAGTTGTGCCAGACCAAACTTGTCCGCCCTGTTGATGATGATGGTATTGGCATTAGGGATATCGATACCGGTTTCAATAATGGTGGTGCATACCAGAACGTTGTAGCGCTTGTGGTAAAAGTCGGACATCACCTGTTCAAGCTGACGTTCGCGCATCTGGCCATGACCGGTGATGACCCGTGCTTCAGGAATCAGTTCCTGAAGGTCGCTGGCTACTTTTTCGATGGATTCCACCTGATTGTGAAGATAGTACACCTGCCCGCCACGCAGCAGCTCCCTGAGGATCGCTTCTTTCACCAGCGGTTGATCATATTGCCGGACAAAGGTTTTAACCGATAGTCGCCGTGCCGGTGGTGTCGCGATAATGGACAGGTCGCGAATACCCGACATGGCCATATTGAGTGTTCTTGGAATGGGCGTTGCGGTCAGGGTCAGGATATCAACCTCGGACCTCAATGACTTGAGCTTTTCCTTATGGCGGACCCCAAAGCGGTGTTCTTCATCAATAATAAGCAGGCCCAGATCTTTAAAGGTCAGGTCGCCCTGAAGAATCTTGTGGGTACCAATAATGATATCCAGTTTGCCCTCAGTAAGCCGTTCTTTTACCTGATCCACGGCTTTTTGCGACTTGAATCGTGAAATAACATCAATTTCTACGGGCCAGTCCGCAAATCGATCACGAAAACTTTCGTAGTGTTGTTGCGCCAGCAGCGTCGTGGGGACCAGAATGGCCACCTGTTTACCGCTATGGGCCGCAAGGAAAGCGGCCCGCATGGCAACTTCTGTTTTACCAAAGCCCACATCACCACAGACCAGACGATCCATGGGTTTTGGTGCGCACATATCGCCAATAACGGCGGCAATGGTCTGTTGTTGATCCGGCGTTTCTTCAAACGGAAAGGCTGCAGCGAAAGCCAGATAGTTCTGTTCCGGCTCAGTGAAAGGAAACCCTTTTCGTGCTTCTCTGCGGGCATAGATATCCAGCAGTTCAACGGCCACGTCCCTGGCTTTTTCGGCTGCCTTACGCCGCACCTTGCTCCATTGCTCGCTGCCCAGCCGGTGCAGCGGGGCAAGTTCATCATCGGCACCGGTGTATCGGGAAATCAGGTGGAGAGAAGCGACAGGTACATAAAGTTTGGCTTCGCTGGCATATTCCAGGGTCAGAAATTCAGTGGTCTGGCCATCCACTGCCAGTGTTTCCAGCCCTCGGTATCTGCCAACTCCGTGGTCAATATGAACCACAGGGGCACCGATTCTTAACTCGGTCAGGTTGCGAATAACCTGGTCAGCACTCTGTTGGTCTTCCGTCTTCCGCCGTCTGGTCTGTTGTACTCTCTGGCCAAGCAAAAGCGCTTCCGGGATAACAGCAATTTGCTCTTCCGGTAGATACAGTCCGTTGTCCAGTAGCCCGGTACTGACAGCCAAAGCGGGCTTTTCTTTAAGAAATGCGGACCAGCCATCACACAGGTCAGGGGTTATATTATTCTGGCTCAGCAGCTCCAGCAGTACTTCCCGCCGCCCGGCACTTTCGGCGACCAGCAGAACATGATTTATGCCATTTATAAAGGTTTTGAGGTGTGCCAGTGGCTGCTCAAGCCGGGCATTAATGGTCAGTTCCGGCAATTCCTCACGGCTTAAATTAAATCGACCGGCTTTGGGTGCAACAGACTGTTCAAACAGTGTGACTCTGGGGAAGTCGTTCAGTCTGCTGTAAAACTCCTCCGAGGGCATCAGAACCCGGGATGGCGGAAGTATTGGCCTTTGCGGATCAACACGGCGGTTGTCATAACGTGCATGAACATCCGAATAAAAATGATCCAGCGATGAACCCACGGTGTCGTAGATCAGTATTCGGGTGTTTTGTGGCATGTAGTCGAAAAGCGTTGACGTCTCCTCAAAGAAGAGAGGCAGGTAGTATTCAATGCCCGGGCTGGCAATACCTTTGTTGATATCCTGGTAAATTGGGCATTCACGATGGTTAACGTCAAAGGTTTCCTGAAAATTACTGCGAAATAACGCTATCCCTTGCTTATCCAGGGGGAACTCATGCCCTGGTAGCAGTTGTATCTCCTCAACCGTTTCAATGGAGCGTTGCGTTTCAGGATCAAACGTTCTCAGCGACTCTATCTCATCATCAAACAGATCAACCCGATAGGGTGTGTCAGCCCCCATGGGGAAAATATCAACAATAGAGCCACGGATAGCGAACTCGCCATGCTCCATCACTGAGTCAACACAGCGATATCCGGCCTGTTCAAACTGGCCTCGGCGTTCATCAATGATAAACCGGGTGCCCGGTTGCAAGGACAGGCAGCTGCCCAGCAGATAGTTCTTCGGACACAGGCGGTGTAACAGCGTAGTCACGGGCACAATCAGAATTTTTTTTCGGCCACGGTTGTCGGTCAGGGGAAGGTGATAGAGCGTTGACAGTCGCTGGGAAATAATATCCTGATGGGGTGAGAAGGTATCGTAGGGCAGTATTTCCCAGTCCGGCATTTGCTGAACATTGATGTTAGCTTCTTCAGCAAGGAAGAAGGCCAGCTCTTCTTCCAGCCGATTTGCTGATGAACTGTCCGGCGTAATAATCATCAGCGGCTGGTTGTCTGATACCGCAGCACAGGAAATGGTCAGGGCAGGCCCGGCTTTCGCGAGATTTCCCCACTGAAGCTTGTCGCCGGGGTGGGTTGGCAGAGGAATAGTGTGTTGAAACATGAAAATCCTGAAGGCTCTCCTGATTACCCCAAATACAGATATAAGTGGTGGATTGTAGCGTTTGTGATCCTGTTCTCCCAGTACTGTCAGCGGGAAATGGCGGAATTAAGGAGGAAAATCAAAGGCAGAAAGATCATCAATGTTAATGTTTGATAATCTTTGTTGCCTCAAACACCATCAACAAGGATAATACCCACGGAACATAAGTCCCAAATAAGGGATTGTATTTAAAACAGAAATAATAAACGGGAATTTATCGTGGTAGCAGACCGTTTTCAGGACTGGAAAGAGCGTGAAGCACTGGCTGAGTCAATGATCCCACTGATCGGCAAGCTGTATAGGAATCACCATGTTGTCACGTCTGTATTTGGGCATCCCGTCATTAACCGCTCTGTAATTAGCCTGTTAAAAGCGCACAAGTTTGTCCGTCAGATTGAGGACAATGGTCTTTCTGTCCGTGAGACTTACCCTGTGCTGGAAATTCTGGCAGGCCTTGATCTGGGGCCATCCCGTATTGATATTGGCAAGCTGGCCGTTGGCTATCGGGCGGAAGCTGAAGACCGGTCTTTGAAAGAGTATGTGACCGGAAAAGTAGCGTCAGTGACTAATGGCCATAAACAGACTTTGGGCCCTGGTCAGGATGTCGTATTGTATGGCTTTGGACGGATTGGCCGTTTGATGGCCAGAATCCTGATTGAGCGTGCGGGCAGTGGCTCTGGTCTTAACCTGAGGGCCCTGGTTGTCAGACCCGGCGGTGCAGGTAATGATCTTCAGAAACGGGCAAGCCTTTTGCGTCGCGACTCGGTCCATGGCTCTTTCAAGGGCACTATTTCTGTTGATGAAGAGAATAAGGTTATCTACGCCAATGGTGTGGCTATTCAGGTTATTTATTCCAATAGTCCGGATTCCATCGATTACACCCGGTATGGCATTAACAATGCCGTGGTTGTCGACAACACCGGCAAATGGCGTGATAAAGAGGGGCTGGGCCTGCATTTGCAATCAAAGGGAGTATCCAGGGTCCTGCTGACAGCACCGGGTAAAGGGGATATCAAGAATATTGTTTATGGGGTAAACCATAACGATATTGAGCCGGACGATCAGATTCTTTCCGCAGCCTCCTGTACCACTAACGCGATCACGCCGGTGCTGAAGGCCATTAATGATGAGTTTGGTGTTGAACACGGTCATGTTGAAACGGTTCACTCCTACACCAATGATCAGAATCTGATTGATAATTACCACAAAGGTGAGCGTCGGGGACGCAGTGCTGCCCTTAATATGGTCATTACCGAAACCGGGGCGGCGAAAGCCGTTGCCAAGGCGTTGCCTGAACTTGAGGGCAAATTGACGGGTAATGCTATTCGGGTGCCGACCCCTAATGTTTCACTGGCCATCCTTAACCTTTCCCTGGCCGAGGCAACCACCGTTGAAGAGCTTAATCGCTTTATCCGGGAGACCTCACTGTATTCCAGCCTTCAGAAACAGGTGGATTACGTCACCTCTGTTGAAGCGGTTTCCAGTGATTTTGTGGGTAGCCGTCGAGCTGGCGTTGTGGATGGGCAAGCCACTATTGTTGACGGCAAACGCTGTGTGCTTTATGTCTGGTATGACAATGAGTTCGGTTACAGCTGCCAGGTCAACCGGATTCTCCAGTTTATGTCTGGTGCGATGTACCCGTCGGTTCCATAAAACACTCGTTTGTCAGTAGTAATGAACACTTCACAGAGTGACTGATTAGTGGTTCGGCTAATCAGTCACTCTGTAGATCCTGCCGTTTTCATATCTTATCCCGATTTACCCTTACAACCCGCGTACACTGATATCGGTCAATAATGAGTGAGATTGGTCGCCCTCTAAATTGTAACCATTCTCATTTGCGTATATATTCAGATCAATTGACATTTTGTCAGGCAGCAACCATTCCACACTAAAACCCCTAAACAGGTTCTGGCCCTGGCAGATGATTTAGGTGCAAATCTCTTGGTCGTTTTTGCGAGTTATTACCTGCAGTGCAGAAAAAACGCTTACAAAACCGACTGAATGATGCCTGTGGAGAAGATGTACATGAAGGTGACATTGGGTGAACTGAAAACCGGTGAATGTGGCCGGGTAAGCGCTTTTGCGGATGCTGGCAGTGCCTACCGGCGGAAATTGCTGGCAATGGGTCTGACACCCGGAACCCGGTTTACGGTTTGTCGTGTTGCGCCATTGGGGGACCCAATCCAGTTGGAAGTCAGGGGCTTCCAATTATCGATTCGAAAGGATGAAGCCGCTGTTGTCGAGGTTTCCAGAACATGAAAAAACACGTTGTTGCAATTGTCGGAAATCCTAACTGTGGTAAGACAACACTGTTTAATGCGTTGACCGGTGCCCGGCAGCGGGTTGGTAACTGGCCTGGCGTTACTGTGGAAAAACGCAGTGGTTTTTATACCTTTGCAGATAACGCCATAGAAGTCGTTGATCTGCCCGGAACCTACTGTCTTGATGTCGTCGACAGCGACGTTTCTCTTGATGAAAAGGTGGCGCGGGATTATATCCTCAAGCGTGAAGCTGATTTAATCATCAATATTCTTGATGCTTCAAATATCGAAAGAAATCTGTACCTGACCACTCAATTGCTGGATATGGGTGCTCCGGTCATCGTTGTGCTCAATATGATGGACGTTGCCAGGGAAAAGGGCATGGACATTGATATTGACAAGCTGGCTGAGGAACTCGGCTGTCCGGTGCTGCCACTGGTTGCCAGCAAGGCAGGCAATATCAAAGTCTTTTTACAAAATATCAATGATTTTCTGAATAATGGTATTTCTGTAGCCCCACCATTGAACCTTGGTGAACAGCTGGAACAGGCCATTGCCGTTATTGAATCGACCCTTGAAGCGTCTGTGAATCTTGATAGTCCGCTGTCCCGACGCTGGTATGCCCTGAAGTTACTGGAAGGTGACACTGTGCCTCTGCCGGAACTGACCTGGCAGGTGGTCAATGAGGCTACCCGGCAGCGTCATATCATTGAGGCTGCCCTTGAGGAAGATCTGGACATTATTCTGGCCAGTCGACGTTACGATGTGGTTGGTCAGCTTATGGAGTCAGTGATTCGTGAGCGGGGCGTTGTCAGTCACCGGCTGAGTGAATCCATTGATCGTGTGGTACTGAACCGGGTGCTGGGGTTCCCTATCTTCCTGGGCGTCATGTACCTGATGTTCATGTTCACCATTAACTTCGGCAGTGCCTTTATCGACTTTTTCGATATCTTTACCGGGACTCTGCTGGTGGACGGGCTGGGCCATTGGCTGAACTCGGTGGGTGCTCCCGCCTGGGCAGTGACGTTACTGGCGGATGGTGTGGGTGGTGGTATCCAGACAGTGTCGACATTTATCCCGGTGATTGCTTTCCTGTTTCTGTTTCTTTCCATCCTGGAAGATTCGGGATACATGGCCAGGGCTGCTTTTGTCATTGACCGGCTCATGCGCTTTCTGGGGCTTCCGGGCAAAGCCTTTGTTCCCATGCTGGTGGGCTTTGGCTGCAACGTACCTGCGATTATGGCAGCACGGACACTGGACAATGAAAAGGACCGGCTGTTGACCATCTCCATGGCTCCCTTTATGTCCTGCGGTGCCCGATTGCCGGTGTACGCACTGTTTGCCGCTGCCTTTTTCCCGGAGTCCGGCCAGAATGTGGTGTTTATTTTGTATCTGGTGGGTATCCTGGCGGCCATATTTACCGGGTTGATTCTCAAGCAGAGCATCCTTAGCGGCGACAGTTCGCCATTTATTATGGAGTTGCCCAATTACCATTTGCCATCGGTGACTCAGGTCATGTTACGCACCTGGGATCGTCTCAAGGCTTTTATCCTGCGTGCAGGCAAAGCGATTGTGATGGTGGTGGTCGTGCTGAACACCCTGAATGCTATTGGTACCGATGGCTCTTTCGGTCATCAGAACACTCAGAACTCCATGCTCAGCAAGATTGGCCAAACCATTACCCCGGTATTTGCCCCCATGGGCATGACGGAAGAAAACTGGCCAGCGGCTGTAGGACTGTTTACAGGTATTCTGGCGAAAGAAGCCGTTGTGGGTACCCTTGACTCAATGTACGGTGCCATTGCCGCGTCTGAAAACGCTGACACCGAGGGTGAAACGACGTTTGACCTGCTGGCAGGCTTGCAGGAAGCCATTGCCACTATTCCGGCCAATCTGAGTGGTTTAAGTGGCACACTGGCAGACCCTCTGGGCGTCGAAGTTGGCGATCTGACCGATCTGGATGCGGTTGCCGAAGAGCAGGCAGTCAGGGTCAGCACGTTCTCTGTTATGGCAGGCCTGTTCCCCAGTCATGCTGCGGTCATTGCCTACTTATTGATGATCCTTCTTTATACTCCCTGCGTAGCAGCATTGGGTGCTATTTACCGGGAAACCACCCTGGGCTGGACGCTGTTCATTTCCGGATGGACTTTCTTCCTTGGCTATGCGGTTGCCACTATTTATTACCAGCTGTCACTGATATCTGTGCAGCCCGGTGAAACGCTACTTTGGGTGGTATCGATAATGCTGATGATGTTTATTGTGGTTACCTTGATGAAACGAATGGGAGCCTCAGTACTGCAAGGGCGGATGGATGTCAGTCCGCAATGATATCGTAGATGCAAAGCGTGACCAAAAGCACTGTCAGTGCTTTTGGTCATCAACCGGAACCTGAAGTGACAGGCGCTGACCATGCTGATCAAAATCCGCGATTATTTGAAACATCAGAAAGTTTGCTCTCTGGCTGACCTCAGTGTGAAATTCAACACCACACCTGAGGCCATGAGAGGGATGCTCTCACACTGGCTAAGGAAAGGTCAGTTGAGCTGTGAACAGCCGGGTTGCTTTGTGGCCTGCAAAAAGGGGTGTGTTTCCTGTGACCCTGCGGAGTTGGAGATCTATCGCTGGCAGGGGAAGTCTCAACATATTCCATTGAGTCTTATCGGCTGACTGACTTTCACAGCATATTTGCTGCATAAAAAATCTCCGTACCCCTGAGATCCTTTACCATTACATCATCATGATATAGTTGGCGTTTTTTACACAACGCTTGCCTGCTTCTTCGCCATTTTAATAATCAAACAGATTTTTAATTATTATCACCCGGTAACATGATGGAACTTTCGAAACAAACGATAGTCCAAAGAATAAAACCCACAGATTTTTCAGTTCTCTGAAAAGTTTCTTATGGAGTAGGAGATAGACTATGAATATTGACGGTACTACAGGTAATACAGGTACTAAATACACATTCCCCCTGTGTCATTTTGACGAGACGTCTGGGCGTGCATTTGGAATGAAAGTTGAAGAGCAGGATGGAGATGAGGATAAACTTGCTTCTGTTCTTTTTGGAGGAGATACATCTGGTGCAGGTTTTGTTATGGTGATACCAAGACATGAGCTTCTGGGGCTGCAGGATAAATACCCTGAAGTATTTACTGGATTATACAATGCCAGACCCGTTCCTGAACCATCAGAAAGTGTCTTTTCAAGAGTATGTACCCTTGTAACGGGTATTATTTCTGCCTATCTGAACACAGGCAAAGCTTAATTGATTAAGTCTCTGGCTTTTCAGGTTAAGCTGGCTGAACTTGATAAAGAAAAACAGGTGTCTGGTAAAGATCGTTGGCCCTAAGAGTCTTTACCGGCACTCTGTTTGATAAACTGAATGTGTGGGTAAGTAACCAGCAACCAGGTGGCAGTTGAGGAATCAATTCTCTTTCAACACGATCCATCGCTCCGGGATACAAATAGCAAACGATAAGCCCCGCGTTACCAGGGGCTGCCTTGAAGAAATCCGCTCTTATAACATCGATCCCATACCTTGCCTCGGTAAACAGGGCTGGAACCGGAGAACGTTCCCAGACCTCAATTTTTTTGTCAGGGTATTTTTCTCTTAATGTGGGAATCAGGTGTCCCCAGCCACAACCAAGCTCCATAACATGACCGGACACGTTATCTGGAAGGATATCTCTGATCGCCGCCCTGACTTTTCGGGAAGTGGGAGTAGGGCCAATGCCCAGGCGCAGGGTCCAGAAGAGAATAGAGCCAGTGATCAGACCGGCTGCCATCAGAAACGCGGTGGTAATTAATAATGAGTTCAAGGGGTTATGTATTACTCTTCAACACGTTCCCAGGTTTGCGAACGGCCAATCAGCGCGAACCCGATATAACCACGGACTTCCAGTTTACTGCCATTCTCCAGCACTTTCATGTTAGCGCTGTAGACTTTCCCGGATTCAGGATCGACGATTTTTCCATCGTCATATTTGCTGCCTTGCTTTTTCATGCCCCAGAGTATGGTCATGCCCTGAACTTTCTGATCTTTGAGGTCGCCCTGGCACTGGTCACAAATGCTGTCCTGTTTGGCAGGGTCAAGAATCTGTGTCACTTTGCCAGACAGTTTGCCATTTTCCTCGAAGATTGTGACATAACTTTTTGCTTTACCCGTGCTGTCATCAATGGTTTTCCATAGTCCCAGTGGCGAAGCCGCCAGGCTGAAAGAGGACAGGCAGAGGGACAACAATCCAGCGACCAGGGCGCGTTTTCTCGGGAACATGTGAGGGAGTCTCCAAAAACCCCGGAATTTTCCGGCGTTTATTGTAATCATTCCATTGTGGTGTCATTCAGGTAGAACAGTTTGCCCCGGACACTTCTGCGAAATTCAGAAGGCGTGAGCTGGTAGCGACGTTTGAACAATCTGGAAAAATAATCAGCGTCGGCATATCCCACCTGCAGGGCAATTTCGGCAATGCCCAGGTTGGTATTCTTTAATAGATCGCTGGCCTGATCAAGCCTGATTTTGCGGATATACTCCATTGGCGGGGAACCGGTGGCCTGTTGAAAGCGACGATTCAGTGTCCGGGCATTCAAACCCGACAGTTTGCCAAGGGCAGCCAGAGAGATTTCACTGGCGAAATGATGGTGGATAAAGTCCTGCAGGGAGACGATCACTTCATCCTGGTGGGTTGTGGCATGGTCTTCAGCAAAATGGGTGTCTTTGAAGGGTTTTCTGATTTCATGGGAGAACTGCTGTTCAACCTTTTGGGCGATTGACTCGCCAAGGGCCACGCCAATCATGTGCACCATCAGGTCAGCGACCGAATTGACACTGCCAGCGCAATAAATACGACCTGCCCGGGTGATCAGGTGATTGGGTTTGAACTCAATGTCCGGGAAAAAACGTTGCAGTTTTTCCATGTAAAACCAGTGGGTTGTGGCTGGTTTTTGATCCAGAAGCCCGGTTTCTGCCATAAACGCTACCCCAGTACCAGCTGCGGCAAATACGGCACCGGCATCGTGTTGGCGTTTTAACCATTCAATGATTTGGGGGTGTTTCCTGACCACCGGAATCGGGTTGCGCCAGAGCGCAGGCACCAGAATCAGATCACCATAGCCGCTCTGTTTAAAGGTTCTGTCCGGTGTCAGTCTCAGGCCACCAGTGGTGGTGATGGGGGCAGGCGTACTGGCACAGAAATGAACTTCAATACTTTTTTTATTGGCTGACAGTCGGGTATAGGTCATTGCCGCTTCCAGCATCTCAAGCGGCAATGTCACACTGGTACTGATCATATGTTCCACCATAGGGATCAGGACCCGGTTTAACTGGATTGGGGGGGATTGTAGGAACATTGATATAAAAAACTGCTCAGTGGTCTGTCTTTTTTGTCCGTATTTGTGTCTTTTTCATCCGGTTAAGTTTATCACGAAATCATTAAACTAGTGCCAACTTCATTTGATTCTTAATTTGCATTCATAACAACCTGATCGCTCCTCAGACTTTGAGTGGCTGATCATTCAGTTGTTATACAGGAGTGTGGTTTGTCCAGATTACCCGTTATTGTTGCTCAAGGTGGGGTCAGCCCAGCTGGAAGAACCTCTGGTTTTCATGGCTACCGTCGTTTGGTGCTGGAATGCCTGAGTGACCGGTCGCAGCAAGAAACCCTTGCTGCGCTTCGCATGCTGAGAAATCTGCCACAAGACAGCAGTCGGGAAGATATTCTGTCGGGAACATTGATTCGCCAGCTGGAAAACAACCTGTTTAATCCGCAAGCCGTTCCTTTTCATCAGGCCATTCAGGCTGAGTCCGGATCGGAAATTATTCTGAAGGGCCGTCGTTTACCCAATCCACTGCCCGATGGCTGGCAGTTAGAAAAACTGGAAGATGGCCAGATCAAGGTGAGAATCGAAGCCGGCCAGCCGTTAATGATTCCTTCAATCCGTGAATCACTGGTCAATGCTGCGGGTCAGCTGCCCAGCGGGTTTGCCCCGGAAAAGCTGTACCAGTCCCGGAACCACCCCAGGTCACTGACAATGACGGTGTTCGGTGCCTCCGATGCGATTTATTCTTCCGGTATGGACTGGCATGCGGTCAAGCAGAAGCTGAGCCCTGAACAGGTTGCGGTCTATTCCGGCAGTGCCATGAGCCAACTGGATTTTAACGGCAATGGCGGTTTGCTTCAGTCCCGTCTGCTGGGTAAGCGGGTGACTTCCAAGCAGTGTCCACTGGGCTTTGCCGAGATGTCGGCGGATTTTATCAATGCCTATATCCTTGGTTCTCTGGGTGGCACGGGTACCAGTATGGGAGCCTGTGCCACCATGCTTTACAATCTGGAGCAGGCCGCTGCTGACATTCGCAGTGGCCGTCGTCGTCTGGTGATTGTGGGCAACAGTGAAGCGCCAATTACCCCGGAAGTCATGGAAGGTTATTCCACCATGGGGGCTTTGACCACGGATGCGGCACTGCGGAAACTGGATGGTTTGTCGGATTCTGACAATCCGGACTGGCGCAGAGCCTGTCGGCCATTTGCGGACAATGCCGGTTTCACCATTGCCGAATCCAGTCAGTTTCTGGTGTTGATGGATGATGAACTGGCCCTTGAGTGTGGTGCACAGATCCTGGGATCGGTGGCGGATGTCTTTATTAATGCGGATGGTTTCAAGAAGTCTATTTCTGCCCCGGGAGCCGGTAATCATTTGACCGTCGCCCGGGCTGCCGCCCTGGGCAGAGCCATTGCTGGCGAAGACGCCCTTCGTTACCGGAGTTTTGTTCAGGCCCATGGCACAGGAACGCCGCAGAACCGGGTGACCGAGTCTCAGATTCTCAGTGAAACCGCAAAAGTGTTCGGCATGGAGAGCTGGCCGGTGGCTGCGGTTAAAAGTTACGTTGGTCATTCCATCGGCGCAGCGGGTGGTGATCAGATTATGGCGACACTCGGCGTCTGGAAGCATGGATTTATTCCCGGTATCAGAACGATTAATGGCCTGGCTCAAGACGTCTACTCGGAAAAACTCAATATTCTGCTGAATCACCTGGAAACCGGGGCTGATCAGATGGATCTTGCCCTGATTAATGCCAAGGGTTTTGGTGGCAACAATGCCACAGCCCTGCTGCTCAGCCCGGAAATAACCCGAAAAATGCTGAAAGCCCGCCATGGCGAT
The DNA here is from genome assembly GCF_017744175.1 of Thalassotalea sp. G20_0. Taxonomy (NCBI): domain Bacteria; kingdom Pseudomonadati; phylum Pseudomonadota; class Gammaproteobacteria; order Alteromonadales; family Colwelliaceae; genus Thalassotalea; species Thalassotalea sp. G20_0. The sequence continues at coordinate 30,744 of NZ_JAGHQV010000035.1, forward strand.
AAGGCCATGACGCAATGGCAACAGAAAAATGAGACAGTCACCCAACAGCAGGATGACTATGAACAGTGCTGCCAGAGCGGTGAGGCAAACCCCATTTATCAGTTTGGTGAAGGTGTGCTGGACGGTTCTGACCTGACATTTACGGAAAAACAGGTAAGTGTTCCTGGCTATGGGAAGGCGTTAGATCTGGAGATGGAAAACCCGTTCTGGCAGTTTAACGGATAGCATCGTGGGGGCTTGTCCCGGGTAGTTCTCTCATTTCTGTGAAGGTGAGAGACAACGCCATCTATTCGTTTTAAAGTGCTTGCAAACCTATCAATTCAGCGGCGTACAGGTGAGCCATTATGTTTAAGCACTCATTACTGATTCTGCTAGTGTCCGGGTTTGTGATAACCCGGGCCTCAGGTGAATCGTTACCGGGCAAATTGAACGTTGAGCAACCACAGTCAACGGTAGTGACGCTCTACAGTGATAAAGCCCTGGTCAGCCAGAGCTTCAATGCCCAACCCGATGGACAGGGCAGCCTGAAGATTGCTGGTCTGCCGATCAATCGGCTTGATGGCAGTCTGAACCTTGAATACATCGATGGTGATACCGTTTACCGGCCTGAGGACGTCTTCTGGTACCAGGGCGGCCTGGATCGGGATAATTACTACCGGCATCTGGTGGGCAAAAACGTTGAACTGTTTGGTGGCGGTCTCAACGTTGCCATTCAGGGAAAACTGGTCAGCTACCAGCAGGGAATCGGGCTGGTGGAAGGCAACAATGGCCGTCAGTATTTGATTGATTATCATGATCCCCAGGGGTTGAGGATACTGTCACAGGCCTTTTCAGAGACTCAGGGTGAAAATCTCAAATATGTGAGGGCGGATTTTGGCCAGCAGTCGGTGAGTGGTCCTCTGAAGCTCTCATATATTACGCCTCAATTAAGCTACGACAGCCACTATCGGTTAACGCTTTTATCCCACAACCAGGGACGTCTGGAATTAAAAACGCTGCTAACCAACAGTGCCAATATCAACTTCGATCAGGCAACCATTCGTCTTGTGGCCGGTGGTGAGGGAGGCGTTGACGAATTTTACCAACAAAGCCGGATGCTTAAAGCCTCGGCTATGGCAGATACTGCTGACTACGGGGAGCGTGTCGGTGAAGTATTGCTGACCACCTTACCAAAGGGCACAGTTCTTCCCGCCAATAGCAGGCAGCTGATGGATCTTTTCTCAGAACCACTGCACTTTGAGAAGCTGTATACCCTTGACGTATATGGCCGTTCCACTGGCGGCAGAACGTCCACGGCTGAGCGCCCCAGATTGACCTGGAAATTTGAGGCACCCCTGGACCTCCCGCCAGCACAGGTTCGTGTGTATGAGCAGGACCCGGATGGTGGCTATATCATCAGTGGTCACTCCTGGTTACCCAAAACCACCGCTGGAGATAACGCCTGGTTGACCATGGGAGAAGCGTTGGCCGTTCGTGTTGAGCGTAACCGTGTTGATGTTGAACAGAAGAGCAGTAAAGAGCTGGTGGTAAAATGGCAGGTAACGGTTTCTAATGATCAACAAGACAGTATTACGCTGTTGTTAAGAGAGCGTGACGCCAATCTGATAAAGCTCGACAGTGTCAGGGGAGCCACGCTGGAAAAGCCGGACCTGCTTCGTGTTGAGGTTGCTGCCGGTACCAGCAAGGCCATACATTATACAGCTAAATACCGTCGTTGATTACAGGAGGTTGGTTTGCGCTATTCATCCATTGTTGTACTGACCGGTGCGGGTATCTCTGCCGAGTCCGGAATCAGAACATTCCGGGCCAGTGACGGGCTCTGGGAGAATCATCCTGTTGACGATGTGGCAACCCCTGAAGGCTACGCCCGAAACCCCGCACTGGTACAACGCTTTTACAACGACCGAAGGCGGCAGCTGAACTCAGTCAAACCAAACCGTGCTCACCAGGCACTTGCCGCGTTTGAACGTCATTTCTCCGGAAGTTTTCTTCTGGTGACGCAAAATGTTGATGATCTCCATGAGCGGGCAGGGAGCAACCGGCTGATTCATATGCATGGTGAGTTATTGAAAGTTCACTGCCAGGAGACAGGGCAGGTTTTTTATTGGGATCAGGATGTTACCGTCGACACTCAATGTGAATGCTGCGGTGTTGCCGGTAATCTTCGCCCACATATTGTCTGGTTTGGTGAGATGCCTTTACAGATGGATGAGATTTATCAGGCACTGTCCGTCTGTGATCTCTTTGTTTCCATTGGTACATCGGGAAACGTCTATCCTGCTGCCGGGTTCTTTCAGGAGGCCGCTGCTGCAGGAGCAAAGACGGTTGAATTGAATCTTGAGCCGGGCAATCACGGTTCCTTGTTTGATGAACAGTATTACGGGGCGGCTACCGAAGTGGTTGATCGTTTCTTCAGTTCGCTGTTGTGATATGGGTTTGGGAAACTTAATGCAGAAAAATTGGTCTGATGCAGAAATATATTTCTGCTTGAGAACCAGAAAATGTTACCTGACAATGTTGCTAATCTCTCTCTTGCTGAACTATCAACATATCGTCATAGACAGGATCCCGGGCTTGTGCAGGAACAAGCCCGTAAGGCGCAAGAAGCGCTTGCCTTTTTTAAATATCAAAGAGTTCTGGAAGCTGAAGATTTAGATACCCTTAAAACTTATATAATCAATTCAGGTGAGTCTGAAATAACCGGAACTGAATCACTGCAAGAATTATCAGCAAGAGTCATCAGAAGGGTATTGCTTGATGTGTCAATGATTTCAATCGACGCCAAGAGCCTGAGACTCACAAAGCCATGTCATCGACAAATACAACCGAGTTTCTTATCCGATCATCATGGTAAGTTAGTTGATGAAAAATTAAAAAGCCTATTACATGTGTCTAGCACGATTCATAAAAAATCACGCATAAATTTATCTTATATTGAATTCCTTTTTTATATTCGTTCACTCAGCCGGGAAATCTATGAAGATGATCGTTTTGATAGATTTTTCAAAGAGGTTGTATTTATGGGCCATACGGAAGCCGCAAAATGGGCGTTGAAGGTAGGTGGACCGAAGGTTGAGAAAATAATTCCGGATGTCCTTACTCAGGCTGTGCATTTTTTTGGGAATTTTGCGGCCGCGCAGACGCTGTTAAAGCTAGGTCTTATCACGTTTACTCAAGAGGAAAAAGATCACTGCCTAAGACAGGCCATGGATAAGTGTATGTGGACTTCTACTTTTTTTGCTGAGAATATCAAAGCCTGGATTAAGTTCGGTGGTCGAATAGATAACAATTTTCTGGATAAAAAGCTAAGAGTCGTTGCAGAACTTGAATGTATCGATGTTTCGGAAGAAGATAAAGTATTGGCGGGGTTTTATCCTCAGGAAAGACTTAACCAAAATTTAATGTCGGCAGTATCTGACGGGGATCTGACCCAGGCAAAACTGTGGCAGCTGTTGGGTGGGAAAGCAGCCACATCAGAAATTGAAGAGCGTATTGAACACCATTACAGGAACAACCCATTACGGAAACTGTCGTACTTGTGTTAATGGTTGTGGCCCTGTAAGTTGTATATCTGAGCTTGGCTGTACTCTTAGGGTAGACATTAAGTGCCTACTCCCAGCTTCGGGAAGTTGAAGACGGAACCACGAAGAACACAAAGAAGAGATTTTTCTTTTCCTTCGTGCTCTTTGTGTACTTCGTGCTTCCATGTTTATTTATTAGGATATTTCGAACAGGTTATTAATAAATTCATTTGAGAACATACTTTTCCTAATACAATGGCGAATCAATGGGGTAATCGGTTCTAAATTATTACAGAATTTTCTTACGATGTCATAACCATCTTTACAATCATAAGCTGTACTTATTGTAGCTACTTCCATGAGAGGCAACACATCTTTGCAGGATTGAAGATTTTCCCCTTTTAAGGCATCCAGAAATGCAAGTGAAATTTTCGTTTGTATCTCATCTGATACAAAATAACCCTTAGGCGTATAAAGTCTTTCTTCCCAGAGATCCCATCTCCAATTATCGGGGTTATCAGGATTTTTTGGAGCGGTACTGATCATCGAGTCTTGCGGTGCTGACAATGAGTAACGCTTTATCAAATAATCACTCAATTGTTGGGCAACTTGTTTGGGTGTGCAACCGAATTCTAAAGCAGCACCTTTAATACCATAATCAGCTGTATTGATAATTTTTCTTACACATTTATTAAATTCCCCCTGATCCTCTTCACTTATTGCAGGAGCATAAGAGGTAAAATCTGGTGATTGTGGCGGGCGATAACTTCCTGATGGGTTCAGCATTGAAAGACCTTCCTCGCTAATTTGAAGTAGATGTTAACATTCGAATGGTGAAGAGTAATGAATAATTCAGAATCTCTTACTGATATACTCTTACCTAATCGGACTGTTTGACACGAAAATCGTTCCCTCTTTAAAAAATTATTTTGTGATCCTGGAAAAAACACATGAGATCAAGTTAGAAGAGTAATCAGTGACTGCCCTGCACAGACGGTTTCTGAAACTTCTCGCTCCCATTGCTGTAAACATTGGAAATCAGCCAGCGCTGGATAAGGACAGACTGTGGGCGCTGTTGTCCGAAGCGATACAGAACAGTAAAATTAATATAAGGTCCTTCCTTATCCAGCAAGATAGCCCATTGCCTCTTCCAGGCCATTAATGGTCAGGGGGAACATCTTGCCTTCCATTTGCTCATCAATCAATCGTGTTGATGAGGTATATTGCCAGGCATGTTGCGGGGAGGGGTTCAGCCATGCGACCCGGTCAAAGTGGGCTTTCAGCCGTGACATCCAGACATGACCGGCCTCTTCATTGAAATGTTCGACACTGCCGCCGGGTGAGGTAATTTCATAGGGAGACATGGCGGCGTCGCCCACAAAAATAACCCGGTAATCCTTGCCGTAGCGGTGAATCACATCCCAGAGGCTGATGCGCTCCTGCTGACGACGACGGTTATCCTGCCAGACACTTTCATAGAGGTAGTTATGGAAGTAATAGAACTCAAGGTGTTTAAACTCGGTTCGGCAGCAGGCAAACAGCTCTTCACACAGGCGAACGTAATCGTCCATTGAGCCGCCAATATCCATGAACAGCAGCACTTTCACGGCATTATGGCGTTCAGGCACCATCTTGATATCCAGCATACCCTTGCTGGCTGTTGAGCGGACGGTATCATCAAGATCCAGCTGGTCTGCTGCCCCCTGGCGGGCAAAGCGGCGTAATCGGCGCAGTGCCATTTTCATATTGCGGCTGCCGAGTTGCTCGTTATCATCCAGGTTTTTAAACTCCCGCTTATCCCAGACTTTGGTGGCTTTACGGTGTCTGGATTGATCCTGACCAATCCGAATGCCGGAAGGGTTATAGCCATAAGCGCCAAACGGTGAGGTTCCGCCAGTGCCAATCCATTTATTACCGCCCTGGTGACGACTTTTCTGTTCCTCCATTCTCTGTCGGAATGTATCGAGCAATTCCCGGAGGTTTTTCATGCCCTGGATGTTTGCCTTGTCATCATCGGACAGCTGTCGGATAAACGCCTGCCTTAACCATTCTTCAGGTATCAGTGCTTCCAGCATGTCATCCATGGAGTCAAGGCCGTTGAAAAAAGCCTGGCAGGCTTTATCAAACTTGTCGTAATGCCTTTCATCCTTGACCAGAATGGTTCTTGATAACTGGTAAAAGCCTTCCTGGTCGGCGTAGATCAGTTTTGCATCCAGTGCCGCCAGCAGGTCGAGATATTCCCGGGTGGTGGCAGGTACACCAAATGCCCGGACGGTTTCAAAAAAATTGGTCAGCATGGTGAGTCCTCAGGCCGGTTAACCGCGTCGACTCATAAAGGCCAGCCGTTCCAGCAGATGGACATCCTGCTCATTTTTCACCAGCGCACCATGCAGCGGGGGAATGGCACTTCTGGTATCACGGTTTTGAAGAATATCTGCCGGGATATCGTCGGAATTGAGCAGTTTCAGCCAGTCGATCAGCTCGGAAGTCGAGGGCTTCTTTTTGAGACCAGGGATCTCCCTGAGTTCAAAAAATACCTGAAGGGCCTCATCGACCAGTTTTTTCTGCAGGTCAGGAAAGTGTACCTGGACAATTTCCCGCATGGTTTCTGCATCAGGAAAGCTGATGTAATGAAAGAAGCAGCGTCTTAAAAACGCATCGGGCAGCTCTTTCTCGTTGTTACTGGTGATAATAACAATAGGGCGTTGTCGGGCTGTTATCTGTTGTTGGGTCTCGTAAACATTGAACTCCATCTTGTCCAGCTCTTGTAGCAAGTCATTGGGGAATTCAATATCTGCCTTGTCTATTTCATCGATCAGCAAAACCGACTGCTGTTCTGACTCAAAGGCTTCCCAGAGTTTGCCTTTGACAATGTAATTGCTGATATCGTGAACCCGCTCATCACCCAGTTGAGAGTCGCGAAGACGGGAGACCGCATCGTATTCGTAGAGCCCCTGCTGGGCCTTGGTGGTGGATTTGATATGCCATTGCAGCAGCTCTTTGCCCAGGGAGCGGGCCACCTGTTCTGCCAGCATGGTCTTGCCGGTGCCGGGTTCTCCTTTAATAAGGAGAGGGCGTTGTAACGTTACGGCAGCATTGACGGCCATTTTCAGGTCATCGGTAGCGATATACTGGTCGGTACTTTCAAAGCTCATAAGGCAGTTATCTTCTTTTTATTCTGAAATACGCAGTACAGCAGACGTGTTTCTCTTATTTATCGTGCGTCAGGTTGTGGGTAAGGGTAACGCAAAAGGGAGGAGGATGGATAGTCGTTGGCTGTTATCAGGGGTGATCTTTTCAGTTGATGACTGCAAACAGTAATACCATCGCAGGTATTGAAAAGTTGGAAGCCCGCCTTCCCTGAAATGTGAAAACGGTTCTTGAGTTATGATGGAAGGGAAGAGGTTACTTTCTTCTATTCCTTTTTCTACTTTTTAGTTTACCCTTTTTCCTTTGTGAGTGTCCTTCGGTAGTTAAGTCACAGTGATCTTGCCATCCTTTATTGGCAGTAACATATCGCTTACCTGCCCCCCGCGTTTGAGTAAGTGATACGGAGCCATGCCGCTGTGGCGGGATGTTCACCCTGATCTTTATTTGATCAATACATCGTTTTATTGAGTCCGGGCTCCAAAGCTGGATAACCGGGATTTCAATGACCTCAAATCCTGCTTTTTGCAGCAGTGCGATTTTCAGCAGAGTCGAACCATTCCTGGTTTTGAAATCACCACCCACGTAATGCGACGGCCCCTGAATTTCAATCACAACGTTGTGATCTGGCAGAAGCAGGTCAACCGGAGGTAATGAGTTCAGACTCTTTTCTTCTTCAATCTTCAAAGATGGAATAGATGATTGGAGTCGATCGCGGAATTCGGCTTGGGTTTTTGAAATGGCTGTCTGGTAATGGCGGACAACCAGACACTGTCTGCCAAGCCAAATGGCGGCCATGATCATGATGGATTGATCCTCTTCATTATCTGGCGAGGCATTTTCCAGGCGAGTCAACAGGTCATCCATGTGCTTTTCAAGTACGTTATTTTTATTGGTATTGGAGAACAGAGCCAACCTGGCACAGCACACCATGACTCCCCAGAGAGACATCGATATATCTTGTTGAGGGAGTTGAGGGTTTTCACTGATTCTGTACACAAGAGATTCGAACGTAGAGGCAACCACGTTCAACTCAACGAGCTCACCCAGTTTCGCCATGGCCCACAGCAGGTTGGCGATATGCTGAAGAATAAACTGGTCTTTCTGTGCGTTCACGAGGGGCAACAGCGCGGCCACAGCCTCTTTGAACTCTGGTGTCTGCTCCTGCCCGTTGTCCACCAGTTTCGCCATGGCCCACAGCAGGTTGACAATGGCCTGGGCATTAAGTTGGTTTTTCTGTGCGTTCACGAGGGGCAAAAGGACGGCCACGGCCTCGTTGAGCCCTGGTGTCCACTCCAGCCCGTGGTCCACCAGTTTCGCTATGGCCCACAGCAGGTTGGGGATACCCCGGGCTTTAAATTGGTCTTTCTGTACGTTCACGCGGTGCAAAAGTGCAGCTACCGTCTTGTTGAACGCAGGTGTCCACTCGTGCCCGTTGTCCACCAGTTTTGCCATGGCCCACAGCAGGTTGGCAATGGCCTGGGCATTAAGTTGGTTTTTCTGTGCGTTCACGAGGGGCAACAGGGCGGCCACGGCCTCGTTGAACGCAGGTGTCCACTCGTGCCCGTTGTCCACCAATTTCGCCATGGCCCACAGCAGGTTGGTGATATGCTGAGGAGTAAATTGGTCTTTCTGTGCGTTCACGAGGGGCAACAGGGCGGCTACGGCTTCGTTGAGCCCGGGTGGCTGCTTCTGCTCATTGTCCACCAGTTTCGCCATGGCCCACAGCAGGTTGGCAATGGCCTGGGCATTAAGTTGGTGTTTCTTTGCGTTCATGTGGGGCAGCAGGGCGGCCACGGCCTCGTTGAGCCCGGGTGTCCGCTCCAGCCCGTTGTCCACCAGTTTCGCCATGGCCCACAACAGGTTGGCGATTCCCTGGGCATTAAGTTGGTTTTTCTGTGCGTTCACGAGGGGCAACAGGGCGGCCACGGCCGCTTTGAACTCTGGTGTCCACTCCTGCCTGTTGTCCACCAGTTTCGTAATGGCCCACAGCAGGTTGGCAATGGCCTGGGCATTAAATTGGTTTTTCTGTGCATTCACGAGGGGCAACAAGGCGACCACAGCCGCGTTGAGCGCCTGTGTCTGCTTCTGCCCGTGGTCCACCAGTTTCGCCATGGCCCACAGCAGGTTGGCGATATGCTGAGGAATAAATTGGTCTTTCTGTGCGTTCACGAGGGGCAACAGGGCGGCCACGGCCTCGTTGAGCCCCCGTGTCCGCTCCAGCCCGTTGTCCACCAGTTTCGCCATGGCCCACAGCAGGTTGACAATGGCCTGGGCATTAAGTTGGTTTTTCTGTGCGTTCACGATGGGCAAAAGGGCGGCCACGGCCTCGTTGAGCCCTGGTGCCCGCTCCAGCCCGTTGTCCACCAGTTTCGCCATGGCCCACAGCAGGTTGGCAATGGCCTGGGCCCAAAATTGGTCTTTCTGTGCCTTCACGAGGGGCAACAGGGCAGCTAAGGCCTCTTTGAGCCCTGGTGTCGGCTCCAGCCCGTTGTCCACCAGCTTCGCCATGGCCCACAGCAGGTTGGCAATGCCCTGGGCCTGAAATTGGTCTTTCTGTGCGTTCACATGGGACAGCAGCGTGACAACGGCCTCGTTGAACTCTGGTGTCCGTTCCTGCCCGTTGTCCAACATTTTTGCCATTGCCCACAGCAGGTTGGCAATACCCTGGGCATCAATATCCCTGGCTTGAGGTGTTTGGTTGCAGTGAAATATTATTGCATCAAATAGTGTTGACAATAAGTTAGCCTGAGTAAGTTTAACTCGCTCATCCATGGGTTTATGTAGGGTAAAAACACCCGCTGAAGTCAATGAGTGAAGTGTTGTCGTCAGGCTTCGCCAATTCCAGCTCCGTGTTGCGGTAAAATTTTGCAGCAAACGTATTAGCTGGCTTTGTTCCGCTCGATTTAACGGTCTTTCAGCAGCTGACGTGTATTTTTTAATTAAACTGGCATATTGCCCGTGATTTCTCCCATCATAGCGATGACCGAAGTGATCCGATTCACTCAACAGATCATCCATTATTTCCTGTTTGATGAGGGCATTAAAATCTTGAGCAGGGTTTACTGAACGGCACTGTAGATGTTGAAAAGAGCGTGTGCCAGAAGAATGGTAACATTCATTGCGACCCGGTGAAGTGCGGGGGGGATTATCCCATGGTCTGACTGTGGCATGCCTATATCGTCCACGCCCTGAAGAAGGGGCATGGTTATTCGGCTGGTTGTAATTATTACCTGATCTTGTGTATTTACCACTGATACCAGCAGATCTTCTATCCATAATTATATTTCATTAATTCATGAGAATATAAAAAGCAGACTGCTGTTCTGTTCAGAAGTTCATTTTGCTGACCGATTTATAAACGCAAGTGGTTGGAGGAGAACAACTGCTCTGAATTGTGAAAACAGTTCCTGAGTCACGATGGCAGGGAGGCGATTACTGGCTGTTTGTTCTCTTCTTTATTTGATCAATAAATGGTTTCATTAAATCCTGTTTACAAAGCCGGTTAACCGGGATTTCAATGACCTCAAATCCTGATTTTTGCAGCAGTGCGATTTTCAGCAGAGTCGAACCGTTCCTGGTGTTGAAATCACCACCCACGTAATGAGACGGTCCCTGAACTTCAATCACCATGTTGTGATCTGGCAGTAGCAGGTCAACCGGAGGCAATGAGTGCAAACTCTTTTCTTCTTCAATCTTCAAAGAGGGCATACATGATTGGAGTTGATTGCGGAAGTCGGATTGACGTTTTGAAACGATTGTCTGGTAATCGGGGTTGAACGGACACGCTCTGCCAAGCCAACTGGCGGCCATGGCAATGGTGGTTTGATCCTCTTCATTATCTGGGAATGTATTTTCCAGGCGAGTCAACAGGAAATCCATGTGCTTATCAAGCACGTTATTTTTATTGGCATTGGAGTCTAGAGACAACCTGGCACAGCATACCATTACGCCCCAGAGAGACATCGATATATCTTGTCTGGAGAGCTGAGGGGTTTCACTGATTCGGTAGACAAGCGATTCGAATGCAGAGGTAACCACATTCAGCTCAACGAGTTCACCCAGCTTCGCCATGGCCCACAGCAGGTTGGCGATACCCTGTGGTGTAAAGTCAGCTTTCCGTGCGCTCACGTGGGGTAACAGCGCCGCCACAGTCGCTTTGAACTCTGGTGTCCACTCCTGCCCGTTATCCACCAGTTTCGCCATGGCCCACAGCAGGTTAACGATGTGCTGAGGAATAAACTGGTCTTTCTGTATTTTCACGCGGGGCAACAGTGCGACCACGGCCTTGTTAAGCGCTGGTGTCTGCTCCTGCCCGTTGTCCACCAGTTTCGCCATGGCCCATAGCATGTTGGCGATCTCTTGTGGTTTAAAGGTAGCTCTCTGTGCATTCACGTGGGGCAACAGTGCGGTCACGGCCTCGTTGAGTTCTGGTGTCGACTCCTGCCCGTTGTCCACCAGTTTCGCCATGGCCCACAGCAGGTTGGCGATACCTTGTGGTTTAAAGGCAGCTCTCTGTGCATTCACGTGGGGCAACAGTGCGGTCACGGCGTCGTTGAGTTCTGATGTCGACTCCTGCCCGTTGTCCACCAGTTTCGCCATGGCCCACAGCAGATTGGCAATACCCTGTGGTGTAAAGTTGGCTTTCTGTGCGCTCACGTGGGGCAACAACGCGGCCATGGCCTCGTTGAGCGCTGGTGTCCGCTCCTGCCCGTTGTCCACCAGTTTCGCCATGGCCCACAGCAGGTTGGTGATTTCCTGTGGTTTAAAGTTAGCTTTCTGTGTGATCACCTGGGGCAATAGCTTGGCCACGACCTCGTTGAGTGCTGGTGTCCGCTCCTGCCCGTTGTCCACCAGTTTCGCCATGGCCCACAGCAGGTTGGCAATAAACTGGGCATGAAATTGGGTTTTCTGTGCGTTCACCCGGGGCAACAGCGCGACCAGGGCTTCGTTGAGCCCTGGTGTCTGCTCCTGACCATTGTCCACCAGTTTCGCCATGGCCCACAGCAGGTTGGCGATATGCTGAGGAATAAATTGGTCTTTCTGTGCGTTCACATTGGGCAACAGGGCAGCCACGGCCTCGTTGAACCCTGGTGTCCGCTCCTGGCCGTTGTCCACCAGTTTTGCCAGGGCCCACAGCAGGTTGGCGATACCCTGTGGTTTAAAGTTATCTTTTTGTACGTTCACGTGGGGTAGCAGCGTGGCTACGGCCTGGTTGAGTTCTGGTATCCGCTTTTGCCTGTTGTCCGACAGTTTCGCGATGGCCCACAGCAGGTTGGCAATATTCTGGGTATTAAGTTGATCTTTCTGTGTGCTCACATGGCGCAACAGCGCGGCTACGGCCTCGTTGAGCTCTGGTGTCCGCTTCTGCCCGTTGTCCGACAGTTTCGCGATGGCCCACAGCAGGTTGACAATATTCTGGGTATTAAATTGATCTTTCTGTGCGATCACATGGGGGAACAGCGCGGCCACAGTTTCTTTGAGCTCCGGTGTCCACTCCCCGTTGTCCACCAGTTTCGTCATGGCCCACAGCAGGTTGGCGATACCCTGAGCATTGAATTGGTCTTTCTGTATGTTCACGTGGGTCAACAGGGCATCCATGGCCTCTTTGAACTCTGGTGTCTGCTCCAGCCCGTTGTCCACCAGTTTCGCCATGGCCCACAGCAGGTTGGCAATGCCCTGGGCCTTAAATTGGTCTTTCCTTGCGCTCACGTGGGGCAACAGCGCGACAACGGCCTCGTTGAACTCCGGTGTCTGCTTCTGCCCGTTGTCCACCAGTTTCGCCATGGCCCAAAGCAGGTTGGCGATACCCCGGGCATCAATATTCCTGGCTTGAGGTTTTTGGCAGCAGTTAAATATTATTGCATCAAGTAGCGTTGACAATAGGTGAGCTTGAGTAATCTTAACACGCTCATCCATGGGGTAATGAGGGGTAAAAACACCCGCTGAAGTTAATGAATGAAGTGTTGTCGTCAGGCTTCGCCAATTCCAACTCCGTGTTGGGGTAAAATTTTGCAGCATACGTATCAGCTGGCTTTGTTCCGCCCGGTTTAACGGTTTTTTAGCAGCTGACGTGTATTCTTTAATTGAACAGGCAAATTGACTGTGATTTTTTCCATTATAGCGATGACCGAAATGATCCGATTTACTCACCAGATCATCCATTATTTCCTGTCTAATGAGGGCATTAAAATCTTGAGCAGGGTTTACTGAACGGTACTGTAGATGTTGAGAAGAGCGTGTGCCAGAAGAATGGTAAAAATCATTGCGACCCAGTGTAGTGCTGGGGGGATTATCCCATGGTCTGACTGTGGCATGCCTATATCGTCCACGCCCTGAAGAAGAGGCATGGTTATTCGGTTGGTTGTAATTATTACCTGATCTTATGTATTTACCACTGATACCAGCAGATCTTCTATCCATAATTATATTTCATTAATTCATGAGAATATAAAAAGCAGACTGCTGTTCTGTTCAGAAGTTCATTTTGCTGAACGGTTTATAAACGCAAGTGGTTGGAGGAGAACAACTGCTCTGAATTGTGAAAACGGTTCCTGAGTCACGATGGCAGGGAGGCGATTAGTGGCTGTTTGTTCTCTTCTTTATTTGATCAATAAATGGTTTCATTAAATCCTGGTTACAAAGCCGGTTAACCGGGATTTCAATGACCTCAAATCCTGATTTTTGCAGAAGTGCGATTTTCAGCAGCGTCGAACCTTTCCTGGTGTTGAAATCACCACCCACGTAATGAGACGGTCCCTGAACTTCAATCACCATGTTGTGATCTGGCAGTAACAGGTCAACCGGAGGTAATGACTTCAAACTCTTTTCTTCTTCAATCTTCAAAGAGGGCATACATGATTGGAGTTGATTGCGGAAGTCGGCCTGGGTTTTTGAAATGGCTGTCTGGTAATGGTGGACGACCAGACACGCTCTGCCAAGCCAACTTGAGGCCATGATCATGTTGGATCGATCCTCTTCATTATCTGGTGAGGTATTTTCCAGGCGCGTCAACAGGTCAGCCATGTGCTTTTCAAGCACATTACTTTTATTGGTTTTGGAGACCAGAGCCAACCTGGCACAGCATACCATGACTCCCCAGAGAGACATCGATATCTCTTCCTGAGAAAACTGAAGGTTCTTACTGATTCGATAGACAAGCGATTCGCACGTAGAGGTGGCCACATTCAGCTCAATGAGTTCACCCAGTTTGGCCGTGGACCACAGCAGGTTGGCAATACCCTGGGCATTAAATTGGTCTTCCTGTGCGTTCACCCGGTGCAACAGCGCGGCCACGGCCTCGTAGAGCCCTGGTGTTTGCTCCTGCCCATTATCCACCAGTTTTGCCATGGCCCACAGCAGGTTGGCGATTTCCTGTGGGTTAAAGTTAGCTTTTTGTACGATCACGCAGGTCAACAGCGCAGCCACGGATTTGTTGAACTCTGGTGTCTGCTCGTACCTGTTGTCTACCAGTTTCGCCATGGCCCACAGCATGTTGGCGATATCCTGTTGTTTAAAGTAAGCTTTCTGTACGTTCACTAGGGGTAACAGGGCGGCCACGGCCTCGTTGAGCCCTGGTGTCTGCTGCTTCGTATTTTCCACCAGTTTCACCATGGCCCACAGCAGGATGGCGACAGCCTGAGGTATAAATTGATCTTTCTGTGCGTTCACGTGGGGCAACAGGGCGGCCACGGCCTTTTTGAACTCTGGTGTCTGCTCCTGCCCATTGTCCACCAGTTTCGCCATGGCCCACAGCATGTTGGCGATATGCTGAGGAATAAATTGGTCTTTCTGTGCGCTCACGAGAGGCAACAGTGCGGCCACGGCCCCGTTGAGCCCCGGTGTCTGCTCCTGCCCATTGTCCACCAGTTTCGCCACGGCCCACAGCAGGTTGGTGATAGCCTGGGGAATAAATTGGTCTTTATGTGCGTTCACGAGGGGCAACAGGGCGGCCACGGCCTCTTTGAACCCCAGTGTCTGCTCCAGCCCGTTGTCCACCAGTTTCGCCATGGCCCACAGCAGGTTGGCAATGCCCTGGGCATTAAGTCGGTTTTTCTGTGCGTCCAGGAGGGGCAGCAGGGCGGCCACGGCCTCTTTGAGCCCTGGTGTCGGCTCCAGTTCGTTGTCCACCAGTTTCGCCATGGCCCACAGCAGGTTGGCAATGCACTGGGCATTAAGTTGATTTCTTTGTGCGTTCACGAGGGGCAACAGGGCGGCTAAGGCCTCTTTGAGCCCCGGTGCCCGCTCCAGCCCGTTGTCCACCAGTTTCGCCATGGCCCACAGCAGGTTGGCAATGGCCTGGGCCCAAAATTGGTCTTTCTGTGCCTTCACGAGGGGCAACAGGGCAGCTAAGGCCTCTTTGAGCCCTGGTGTCGGCTCCAGCCCGTTGTCCACCAGCTTCGCCATGGCCCACAGCAGGTTGGCAATGCCCTGGGCCTGAAATTGGTCTTTCTGTGCGTTCACATGGGACAGCAGCGTGACAACGGCCTCGTTGAACTCTGGTGTCCGTTCCTGCCCGTTGTCCAACATTTTTGCCATTGCCCACAGCAGGTTGGCAATACCCTGGGCATCAATATCCCTGGCTTGAGGTGTTTGGTTGCAGTGAAATATTATTGCATCAAATAGTGTTGACAATAAGTTAGCCTGAGTAAGTTTAACTCGCTCATCCATGGGTTTATGTAGGGTAAAAACACCCGCTGAAGTCAATGAGTGAAGTGTTGTCGTCAGGCTTCGCCAATTCCAGCTCCGTGTTGCGGTAAAATTTTGCAGCAAACGTATCAGCTGGCTTTGTTCCGCTCGATTTAACGGTCTTTCAGCAGCTGACGTGTATTTTTTAATTAAACTGGCATATTGCCCGTGATTTCTCCCATCATAGCGATGACCTAAATGATCCGATTTACTCACCAGATCATCCATTATTTCCTGTTTAATGAGGGCATTAAAATCTTGTGCAGGGTTTACTGAACGGCACTGTAGATTTTGAGAAGAGCGTGTGCCAGAAGAGTGGTAAAATTCATTGCGCCCCGGGGCATTGCGGGGGGGAATATCCCATGGTCTGACTGTGGCATGTCTATATCGTCCACGCCCTGAAGAAGGGGCATGGTTATTCAGTTTGTTGTAATCATTACTTGATCTGGTGTAATTACTACTGATACCAGCAGATCTTCCATCCATAATTATATTTCATTAATTCATGAGAATATAAAAAGCAGACTGCGGTTCTGTTCAGAAGTTCATTTTGCTGAACTGTCTATAAACGCAAATGGCTGGAGAAGAACATCTACTCTGAATTGTGAAAACGGTTCTTGAGTCATGATGGCAGGGAGACGATTACTGGCTGTTTGTTCTCTTCTTTATTTGATCAATAAATGGTTTCATTACATCCTGGTGCCAAAGCCGGTTAACCGGGATTTCAATGACCTCAAATCCTGATTTTTTTAGCAGTGCGATTTTCAGCAGAGTTGAACCTTTCCTGGTTTGGAAATCACCTCCCACGTAATGAGACGGTCCCTGAACTTCAATCACCATGTTGTGATCTGGCAATAACAGGTCAACCGGAGGCAATGAGTTCAAACTCTTTTCTTCTTCAATCTTCAAAGAGGGCATACAGGATTGGAGTTGATTGCGGAAGTCGGCCTGGGTTTTTGAAATTGCTGTCTGGTACTGGCGGACGACCGGACACGCTCTGCCAAGCCAACTTGAGGCCATGATCATGGTGGATTGATCCTCTTCATCATGCGGCGAGTTATTTTTCAGGCGAGTCAACAGGTCATCCATGTGCTTTTCAAGTACGTTATTTTTATTGGCATTGGAGTCTAGAGCCAGCCTGGCACAGCATACCATGACTCCCCAGAGAGACATCGATATCTCTTCCCTGGAAAACTCAAGGTTCTCACTGATTCGATAGACAAGCGATTCGCACGCAGAGGTAGCCAGGTTCAGCTCAATGAGTTCACCCAGTTTGGCCGTGGCCCACAGCAGGTTGGCAACATGCTGGGCAATAAATTGGTCTTCCTGTGCGTTCACCCGGTGTAACAGCTCAGCTACGGCCCCGTAGAGCCCTGGTGTTTGCTCCTGCCCGTTATCCCCCAGTTTTGCCATGGCCCAAAGCAGGTTGGCGATTTCCTGTGGGTTAAAGTTAGCTTTTTGTATGATCACGCAGGTCAACAGCGTAGTCACGGTTTCGTTGAACTCTGGTGTCTGCTTGAACCTGTTGTCTACCAGTTTTGCCATGGCCCACAACAGGTTGGAGATATCCTGTGGTTTAAAGTTAGCTTTCTGTACTTTCACGTGGGGCAGTAGCGTGGCCACGGCCTCGTTGAGCCCGGGTGTCGGCTTCTGCTCGTTGTCCACCAGTTTTGCCATGGCCCACAGCAGGTTGGCGATATCCCGGACATTAAATTGGTCTTTCTGTGTGTTCACCTGGGGCAACAGTGCGACCAGTGCTTCGTTGAGCCCGGGTGTCTGCTCCAGCCCATTGTCCACCAGTTTCGCCATGACCCACAGAAGGTTGGCAACATGCTGGGCATTAAATTGGTCTTTTTGTGCGTTCACGTAGGGCAAAAGTGCAGCCACGGCCTCGTTGAGCTCTGGTGTTTGCTCCTGCCCGATGTCCACCAGTTTCGCCATGGCCCACAACAGTTTGGCGATTCCCACGGCATTAAGTTGGTTTTTCTGTGCGTTCACGAGGGGCAACAGGGCGGCCACGGCCGCATTGAACTCTGGTGTCCACTCCTGCCCGTTGTTCACCAGTTTCATAATGGCCCACAGCAGGTTGGCAATGCCCTGGGCATTAAGTTGGTTTTTCTGTGCGTGCACGAGGGGCAACAGGGCGGCCAAGGCCTCGTTGAGCTCTGGTGTCTGCTCCAGCCCGTTGTCCACCAGTTTCGCCATGGCCCACAACAGGTTGGCGATATGTTGAGGAATAAAATGGTCTCTCTGTGCGTTCACGAGAGGCAACAGGGCGGCCGCGGCCTCGTTGAGCCCTGGTGTCTGTTGCTGCGTATTTTCCACCAGTTTCGCCATGGCCCACAGCAGGTTGGCGATACCCTGAGGAATAAATTGGTTTTTCTGTGCGTTCACGTGGGGCAACAAGGCGGCCACGGCCTCTTTGAACCCTGGTGTCTGCTCCAGCCCGTTGTCCACCAGTTTCGCCATGGCCCACAGCAGGTTGGCAATGTTCTGGGCATTAAGTTGGTTTTTCTGTACGTTCACGAGGGGCAACAGGGCGGCTAAGGCCTCTTTGAGCCCGGGTGTCCGCTCCAGCCCGTTGTCCACCAGTTTCGCCATGGCCCACAGCAGGTTGGCAAGACCCTGGGCCTTAAATTGGTCTTTCTGTGCGTTCACGTGGGGCAACAGGGCGACCACGGCCTCGTTGAGCCCTGGTGTCGGCTCCAGCCCGTTGTCCACCAGTTTCGCCATGGCCCACAGCAGGTTGGCAATGCCCTGGGCCTTAAATTGGTCTTTCATTGCGCTCACGTGGGGCAACAGCGCGACAACGGCCTTGTTAAACTCCGGTGTCTGCTTCTGCCCTTTGTCCACCAGTTTCGCCATGGCCCAAAGCAGGTTGGCAATGCCCTGGGCCTTAAATTGGTCTTTCATTGCGCTCACGTGGGGCAACAGCGCGACAACGGCCTTGTTAAACTCCGGTGTCTGCCTCTGCCCGTTGTCCACCAGTTTCGCCATGGCCCAAAGCAGGTTGGCGATACCCCGGGCATCAATATTCCTGGCTTGAGGTTTTTGGCTGCAGTTAAATATTATTGCATCCATTAGCGTTGACAATAAGTGAGCTTGAGTAAGCTTGACACGCTCATCCATGGGGAAATGAGGGGTAAAAACACCCGCTGAAGTCAATGAATGAAGTGTTGTCGTCAGGCTTCGCCAATTCCAGCTACGTGTTGGGATAAAGTTTTGCAACATACGTATCAGCTGGCTTTGTTCCGCCCGGTTTAACGGTCTTTTAGCAGCTGACGTGTATTCTTTAATTGAATTGGCAAATTGACTGTGATTTTTTCCATTATAGCGATGACCGAAATGATCCGATTTACTCAACAGATCATCCATTATTTCCTGTGTGATGAGGGCATTAAAATCTTGAGCAGGGTTTACTGAACGGCACTGTAGATGTTGAGAAGAGCGTGTGCCAGAAGAATGGTAAAATTCATTGCGATCCGGCACAGTTCGGGGGGGATGATCCCATGGTCTGACTGTGGCATGCCTATATCGTCCACGCCCTGAAGAAGGGGCATGGTTATTCGGTTGGTTGTAATCATTACCTGATCTTGTGTATCGGCCACTGATACCAGAAGATCTTCTATCCATAATTATATTTCATTAATTCATGAGAATATAAAAAGCAGACTGCGGTTCTGTTCAGAAGTTCATTTTGCTGAACGGTTTATAAACGCAAGTGGCTGGAGAAGAACATCTACTCTGAATTGTAAAAACGGTTCCTGAGTCATGATGACAGGGAGACGATTACTGGCTGTTTGTTCTCTTCTTTACTTGATCAATAAATGGTTTCATTAAATCCTGGTTACAAAGCTGGTTAACCGGGATTTCAATGACTTCAAACCCTGCTTTTTGCAACAGTGCGGTTTTCAGCAGAGTCGCACCTTTCCTGGTTTGGAAATCACCATTCACGTAATGAAACGGCCCCTGAACTTCAATAATAATGTTGTGATCTGGCAGTAACAGGTCAACCGGAGGTAATGAGTTCAAACTCTTTTCTTCTTCAATCTTCAAAGAGGGCATACAGGATTGGAGTTGATTGCGGAAGTCGGATTGACGTTTTGAAACGATTGTCTGGTAATGGGGGGTGAACGGACACGCTCTGCCAAGCCAACTGGCGGCCATGGCAATGGTGGTTTGATCCTCTTCATTATCTGGGAATGTATTTTCCAGGCGAGTCAACAGGATATCCATGTGCGTTTCAAGCACACTATTTTTATTGGCATTGCAGTCCAGATACAACCTGCCACAGCATACCATTACTCCCCAGAGAGATATCAATATCGCTTGCTGAGAGAGCTGAGGGTTTTCACTGATTCGGTAGACAAACGATTCGAACGTGGATGTAACCACGTTCAGCTCAACGAGCTCACCCAGTTTCGCCGTGGCCCACAACAGGTTGGCGATACCCTGGGCTTTAAATTGGTCTTTCTGTGCGTTCACTTGGGGCAACAGCGCGGCCACGGCCTCTGTGAAATCTGGTGTCCACTCCTGGCTGTTGTCCACCAGTTTCGCCATGGCCCACAGCAGGTTAGCGATAGCCTGGGCATTAAATTCGTCTTTTTGTGCGTTCACGTGGGGCACCAGCGCGGCTACGGTCTCTTTAAGCTCTGGCGTCTGCTCCTGGCCGTTGTCCACCAGTTTCGCCATGGTCCACAGCAGGTTAGCGATAGCCTGGGCATTAAATTGGTCTTTCTGTGCGTTCACGTGGGGTAACAGCGCGGCCACGGCCTCGTTGAGCCCTGGTATCCGCTCCTGCCCGTTGTCAGCCAGTTTCGCCATGGCCCACAGCAGGTTGGCGGTAGCCTGGGCATTAAATTGGTCTTTCTGTGCGTTCACGTGGGGCAACAGCGCGGCCACGGCCTCGTTGAGCCCTGGTGTCCGCTCCTGCCTGTTGCCCACCAGTTTCGCCATGGCCCACAGCAGGTTGGCGATAGCCTGGGCATTAAATTGGTCTTTCTGTGCGTTCACGTGGGGCAACAGCGCGGCCACGGCCTCGTTGAGCCCTGGTGTCCGCTCCTGGCTGTTGTCCACCAGTTTCGCCATAGCCCACAGCAGGTTGGCGGTAGCCTGGGCATTAAATTGGTCTTTCTGTGCGTTTACGTGGGTTAACAGCGCGGCCACGGCCTCGTTAAGCCCTGGTGTCCGCTCCTGCCCGTTGTCCACCAGTTTCGCCATAGCCCACAGCAGGTTGGCGATAGCCTGGGCATTAAATTGGTCTTTCTGTGCGTTCACGTGGGGCAACAGTGCGGCTACGGTCTCTTTAAGCTCTGGCGTCTGCTCCTGCCCGTTGTCCACCAGTTTCGCCATGGCCCACAGCAGGTTGCCGATATCCTGGGCATTAAATTGGTCTTTCCATGTGTTCACGTGGGGCAATAACGCGGCCACGGCCTCTTTGAGCTCTGGTGTCTGTTCGTGCCCGTGGTTCACCAGTTTCGCCATGGCCCACAGCAGGTTAGCGATACCCTGAGGAATAAATTGATCTTTTTGTGCGTTCACTTGGAGCAACAGCGCGGTCACGGCCTCTTTGAGCTCTGGTGTCCACTCCTGCAAGTTGTCCACCAGTTTCGCCATGGCCCACAGCAGGTTGGCGATACACTGGGCATTAAATTGGTCTTTCTGTGCGTTCACGTGGGGCAACAGCGCGGCCACGGCCACGTTGAGCCCTGGTGTCCGCTCCTGCCCGTTGTCCACCAGTTTCGCCATAGCCCACAGCAGGTTGGCGATACACTGGGCATTAAATTGGTCTTTCTGTGCGTTCACGTGGGGCAACAGCGCGGCTACGGTCTCTTTAAGCTTTGGCGTCTGCTCCTGGCCGTTATCCACCAGTTTCGCCATGGCCCACAGCAGGTTGCCGATATCCTGGGCATTAAATTGGTCTTTCCATGTGTTTACGTGGGGCAATAACGCGGCCACGGCCTCTTTGAGCCCTGGTGTCTGTTCGTGCCCGTGGTTCACCAGTTTCGCCATGGCCCACAGCAGGTTAGCGATACCCTGAGGAATAAATTGATCTTTTTGTGCGTTCACTTGGAGCAACAGCGCGGCCACTGCCTCTTTGAGCCCTGGTGTCCGCTCCAGCCCGTTGTTCACCAGTTTCGTAATGGCCCATAGCAGGTTGGCAATGTCCCGGGCGTTAAGTTGGTTTTTCTGTGTGTTCACTAGGGGCAAGAGTGTGGCCACAGCCTCTTTGAGCCCTGGTGTCCACTCCTGCAAGTTGTCCACCAGTTTCGCCATGGCCCACAGCAGGTTGGTGATATGCAGAGGAATAAATTGGTCTTTCTTTGCGTTTACGTGGGGCAACAACGCGACCACGGCCTCTTTGAGCCCTGGTGTCTGCTCCTGCCCGTTGTCCACCAGTTTCGCCATGGCCCACAGCTGGTTGGCGATTCCCCGGGCATCAATGTCCCTGGCTTGAGGTTTTTGGTTGCACTTGAATATTATTGCGTCAAGCAGAGTGGACAATAAGGATGCTTGAGTTAGCTTGACACGCTCATCCATGGGGTTATGAGGGGTAAAAAAACCCGCTGAAGTCAATGAATGTAGTGTTGTCGTAAGGCTTCGCCAGTCCCAACGCCGTGTTACGGTAAAATTTTGCAGCAAACGTATCAGCTGGCTTTGTTCAGCTTGATTTAACGGTCTTTTAGCAGCTGATGTGTATCTTTTAATTGAATCAGTATACAGACCGTGATGTCTCCCATCATAGCGATCACCGAAACGATAAGATTTACTCACCAGATCATCCATTATTTCCTGTTTGATGAGCGCATTAAAATCTTGAGCAGGGTTTACTGAGCGGCGCTGTAGATGTTGAGAAGAGCGTGCGCCAGAAGAATGGTAAAATTCATTACGCCCCGGGGTAGTGCGGGGGGTACTATGCCGCTGTCTGACTGTAGTCTGTCTATATCGCCCATGCCTTGAAGAAGTGGCATGGTTATCCGGTTGGTTGTAATCATTACCAGGTCTTGCGTATTTGCCACTGAAACCAACAGAGGTTCTATCCATAATTATATTTCATTAATTCATGAGAATATAAAAAGCAGACTGCGGTTCTGTTCAGAAGTTCATTTTGCTGAACGGCTTATAAACGCCAATGGTTGGAGAAGAACATCTACTCTGAATTGAGAAAACGGTTCTTGAGTCTTGATGGCAGGGAGACGATTACTGGCTGTTTGTTCTCCTCTTTATTTGATCAATAAATGGTTTCATTAAATCCAGGTTCCAAAGCCTGTTAACCGGGATTTCAATGACCTCAAATCCTGATTTCTGCAGCAGTGCGATTTTAAGCAGCGTCGAACCCTTCCTGGTTTTGAAATCACCATTGACGTAATGAGACGATCCCTGAACTTCAATCACCATGTTGTGATCTGGCAGTAGCAGGTCAACCGGAGGTAATGAGTTAAGACTCTTTTCTTCTTCAATCTTCAAAGAGGGTATGCATGATTGGAGTTGATTGCGGAAGTTGGCCTGATGTTTTGAAATGGTTGTCTGGTAATGGGGGTTGAACGGACACGCTCTGCCAAGCCAACTGGCGGCCATGGCCATGGTGGTTTGATCCTCTTCATTATCCGGTGATGTATTTTCCAGGCGAGTCAATAGGTCATCCATGTGCTTTTCAAGCACGTTATTTTTATTGGCATTGGAGTCTGGAGACAACCTGGCACAGCATACCATTACGCCCCATAGAGACATCGATATAACTTGCCTGGAGAGCTGAGGGTTTTCACTGATTCGGTAGACAAGCGATTCGAATGTAGAGGTAACCACATTCAGCTCAACGAGTTCACCCAGTTTCGCCATGGCCCACAGCAGGTTGGCGATACCCTGTGGTTTAAAGTTAGCTTTCTGTGCCCTCACGTGGGGTAACAACGCAGCCACGGCCGCTTGGAACTCTGGTGTCCACTCCTGCCCGTTATCCACCAGTTTCGCCATGGCCCACAGCAGGCTGGCGATGTGCTGAGGAATAAATTGGTCTTTCTGTGCGTTCACGTGAGGCAACAGCGTGGCCACAGCCTCGTTGAGCGCTGGTGTCTGTTCCTGCCCGTTGTCCACCAGTTTCGCCATGGCCCATAGCAGGTTGGCGATCTCTTGTGGTTTAAAGGTAGCTTTCTGTGCATTCACGTGGGGCAACAGTGCGGTCACGGCCTCGTTGAGTTCTGGTGTCGACTCCTGCCCGTTGTCCACCAGTTTCGCCATGGCCCACAGCAGGTTGGCAATGGCCTGGGCATTAAGTTGGTTTTTCTGTGAGTTTACGAGGGGCAACAGCGCAGCTACGGCCTTGTTGAGTTCTGGTGACCTCTCATGCCCGTTGTCCACCAGTTTCGCCATGGCCCACAGCAGGTTGGTGATACCCTGTGGTTTAAAGTGAGCCTTTTGTGCGTTCACGTGGGGCAACAGGGCGGCCAAAGCCTCTTTGAGCACTGGTGTCTGCTTCTGCCCGCTGTCCACCAGTTTCGCCATGGCCCACAGCAGGTTGGCGATATCCCGGGCTTTAAATTGGTCTTTCTGTACGTTCACGTGGGTCAACAGTGCGGCCACGGCCTCGTTGAGCTCTGGTGTCCGATCCTGCCCGTTGTCCACCAGTTTCGCCATGGCCCACAGCAGGTTGGCGATTCCCTGGGCATTAAATTTATTTTTCTGTACGTTCACGTGGGGCAACAGCGCGGCCACGGCCTCTTTGAGTCCTGGTGTCCACTCCTGCTCGTTGTCCACCAGTTTCGCCATAGCCCACAGCAGGTTGGCGATACCTTGTGGTTTAAAGGTAGCTCTCAGTGCATTCACGTGGGGCAACAGGGCGGCTACGGCCTCGTTGAGTTCTGGTGTCGACTCCTGCCTGTTGTCAATCAGTTTCGCCATGGCCCACAGCAGGTTGGCGATTTGCTGAGGAATAAATTGGTCATTCTGCGCGTTCACGAGAGGCAACAGGGCGGCCACGGCCTCGTTGAGCCCTGGTGTCCGCTTCAGCCCGTTTTCCACCAGTTTCGTAATGGCCCACAGCAGGTTGGTAATGTCCCGGGCATTAAGTTGGTTTTTCTGTGCGTTCACGAGGGGCAACAGGGCGGCCACGGCCTCGTTGAGCCCTGGTGTCCGCTCCAGCCCGTTGTCCACCAGTTTCGTAATGGCCCACAGCAGGTTGGTAATGCCCTGGGCATTAAGTTGGTCTTTCTGTGCGTTCACGAGGGGCAACAGTGCGGCCACGGCCTCGTTGAACCCTGGTGTCCGCTCCAGCCCGTTGTTCACCAGTTTCGTAATGGCCCACAGCAGGTTGGCAATGTCCCGGGCATTAAGTTGGTTTTTCTGTGCGTTCACGAGGGGCAACAGTGCGGCCACGGCCCCGTTGAGCCCTGGTGTTCGCTCCAGCCCGTTGTCCACCAGTTTCGTGATGGCCCACAGCAGGTTGGTAATGCCCTGGGCATTAAGTCGGTCTTTGTGTGCGTTCACGAGGGGCAACAGGGCGGCCACGGCCTCGTTGAGCCCTGATGTCAGCTCCAGCCCGTTGTCCACCAGTTTCGCAATGGCCCACAGCAGGTTGGCGATACCCTGAGGATTGAATTGGTCTTTCTGTACGTTCACGTGGGGCAGCACGGCGGCCAAGGCCTCGTTGAATTCTGGTGTCTGCTTCTGGCCGTTGTCCACCAGTTTCGCCAGGGCCCACAGCAGATTGGCGATACCCCAGGCATCAATATCCCGGGCTTCAGGTTTTTGATTGCAGTTAAATATTATTGCATCAAGCAAAGTTGACAATAAGGCAGCTTGAGTCAGCTGAACACGTTCATGCATGGGTTTATAAGGGGTAAAAACACCCGCTGAAGTCAATGAATGAAGTGTTGTCGTCAGGCTTCGCCAATCCCAGCGCCGTGTTGGGGTGAAATTTTGCAGCATACGTATCAGCTGGGTTTGTTCCGCCCGGTTTAACGGTCTTTTAGCAGCTGACGTGTATTTTTTAATTGAAATGGCATATTGACTGTGATTTTTCCCATTATAGCGATGACCGAAACGATCCGCTTTACTCAACAGATCATCCATTATTTCCTGTTTGATGAGGGCATTAAAATCCTGAGCAGGGTTTACTGAACGCCCCTGTAGATGTTGAGAAGAGCGTGTGCCTGAAGAATGGTAAAATTCATTGCGATCCGGTGCAGTACGGGGGGGATTATCCCATGGTCTGACTGTGGCATGTCTATATCGCCCACGCCCTGAAGAAGGGGGATGGTTATTCGGTTGGGTGTAATTATTACCTGATCTTGTGTATTTACCACTGATACCAGCAGATCTTCTATCCATAATTATATTTCATTAATTCATGAGAATATAAAAAGCAGACTACGGTTCTGTTCAGAAGTTCATTTTGCTGAACGGTTTATAAACGCAAGTGGTTGGAGGAGAGCATCTACTCTGAATTGTGAAAACGGCTCCTGAGTCACGATGACAGGGAGGCGATTACTGGCTTTTTGTTCTCTTCTTTATTTGATCAATAAATGGTTTCATTAAATTCTGGTTCCAACGCTGTTTAACCGGAATTTCAATGACCTCAAACCCTGCTTTTTGCAACAGTGCAATTTTCAGCAGAGTCGAACCATTCCTGGTTTTGAAATCACCATTCACGTAATGAAATGGTCCCTGAATTTCAATCACCATGTTGTGCTCTGGCAGAAACAGGTCAACCGGAGGTAGTAAGTTCAAACTCTTTTCTTCTTCAATCTTCAAAGAGGGAAGGCGTGATTGGAGTTGATCACGGAAGAAAGTTTGAGGTTCTGAAATAGTTGCCCGGTAATGGGGGACGATCGGAAACGGTCTGCCAAGCCAACTGGCGGCCATGGCAATGACGCGTTGATCCTTTTCATTGTCCGGGGGGGGATTTTCCAGGCGAGTAAGCAGGTCATCCAGGTGCTTTTCAAGCACGTTATTTTTATTGGCTTTGGAGACCAGAGACAACCTGGCACAGCATACCATTACGCCCCAGAGAGACATAAGTATATTTTGCTGAGAGGACTGAGGGTTTTCACTGATTTTGTGGACAAGCGATTTGAAGATAGAGGTAACCACGTCCAGCTCAACGAGCTCACCCAGTTTCGCGGTGGCCCAAAGCAGGTTGGCGATTTCCTGTGGTTTAAAGTTAGCTTTCTGTGCGTACACCCGGGGCAACAACGCGGCCACGGCCTCGTTGAGACCCGGTATCTGCTCTTGCACGTTGTTCACCAGTTTTGCCATGCTCCACAGCAGGTTGGCGATATGCTGAGGAATAAATTGGTCTTTTTGTGCGTTCACGCAGGGCAACAACGCTGCCACGACCTCGTTGAGCTCTGGTGTCTGCTCCTGCCCGTTGTCCACCAGTTTCGCCATGGCCCACAGCAGGTTGGCGATCTGCTGAGGAATAAATTGGTCTTTCTGTGCGCTTACCCGGGGCAACAGCGCGGCCACGGCCTCGTTGAACTCTGGTGTCCGCTCCTGCCCGTAGTCCGCAAGTTTCGCCATGGCCCACAGCAGGTTGGCGATATTCTGAAGAATAAATTGGTCTTTCTGTGCGCTTACCCGGGGCAACAGCGCGGCCACGGCCTCGTTGAACTCTGGTGTCCGCTCCTGCCCGTAGTCCGCAAGTTTCGCCATGGCCCACAGCAGGTTGGCGATACTCTGTGGTATAAAGTTAGCTTTCTGTACGTTCACAAGGGGCATCAGCGTGGTCAAGGCCTCGTTGAGCTCTGGTGTCCGCTCCTGCCCGTTGTCCAGCAGTTTCGCTATGGCCCACAGCAGGTTGGTTATTTCCTGCGGTTTAAAGCAAGCTTTTTGTGTCTTTACATGGGGCAACAGCACGGCCACAGCCTCTTTGAGTTCTGGAGTCTGCTCCTGACCGTTGTCCACCAGTTTCGCCAGGGCCCACAGCATGTTGGTGTTATCCTGGACATTAAATTGGTCTTTCTGTGCGATCACCCGGGGCAACAGCGCGACCAGGGCTTCGTTGAGCCCCGGTGTTTGCTCCAGCCCGTTGTCCACCAGTTTCGCCATGGCCCACAGCAGGTTGGCGATATTCTGAGGATTAAATTGGTCTTTCTGTGCCTGCACCTGGGGCAACAGCCCGGCCACGGCCTCTTTGAGCCCTGATGTTTGCTTCAGCCCGTTGTCCACCAGTTTCGCCATGGCCCACAGCAGGTTGGCGATTCCCTGGGCAGTAAATTGGCCTTTCTGTGCGTTCACATGGGGTAACAGCGCCACCACCGCCTCTTTGAGCCCTGGTGTCCGCTCCAGCCCGTTTTCCACCAGTTTCGCCATAGCTGACAGCAGGTTGACAATGCCCTGGGGATTAACCTGGTTTTTCTGTGCGTTTACGAGGGGCAACAGGGCGGCCACGGCCTCTTTGAGCCCTGGTGTCCGCTTCAGCCCGTTGTCCACCAGTTTCGCCATGGCCCACAGCAGGTTGACAATAGCCTGGGCATTAAACAGGTCTTTCTGTGCGTTCACCTGGGGCAACAGCGCAGCCATGGCCTCGTTGAGCCCCGGTGTCCGCTCCTGTCCGCTGTCCACCAGTTTCGCCATGGTCCACAGCAGGTTGGTGATTTCCTGTGGGTTAAAGTTAGCTTTCTGAGTGTTCACGTTGGGCAACAACGCGGCCACGGCCTTGTTGAGCTCTGGTGTCTGCTCCAGCCCGTTGTCCACCAGTTTCGCCATGGCCCACAGCAGGTTGGCGATAGCCTGAGGAATAAATTGGTCTTTCTGTATGTTCACGTGAGGCAGTAGCACAGCTACGGCCTCCTTGAGCTCTGGTGTCTGCTCCAGCCCGTTGTCCACCAGTTTCGCCATGGCCCACAGCAGGTTAGAGATTTCCTGTGGGTTAAAGTTAGCTTTCTGTGCGTTCACCCGGGATAACAACGCGGCCACGGCCTCGTTGATCTCTGGTGTCCACTCCCCGTTGTCCACCAGTTTCGCCATGGCCCACAGCAGGTTGGCGATACCCTGGGGATTGAATTGGTCTTTCTGTACGTTCACAAGGGGCAACAGGGCGGCCACGGCCTTTTTGAACTCTGATGTCTGCTTCTGCCCGTTGTCCACCAGTTTCGCCAGGGCCCACAGCAGTTTGGTGATTCCCCGGGCATCAATATCCCGGGCTCCAGGTTTTTGGTAGCAGTTAAATATTATTGCATCAAGCAGAGTTGACAATAAGGCAGCTTGAGTGAACTGAACACGCTCATGCATGGGTTTATAAGGGGTAAAAACACCCGCTGAAGTAAATGAATGAAGAGTTGTCGTCAGGCTTCGCCAATCCCAACGCCGTGTTGGGGTAAAATTTTGCAGCATACGTATCAGCTGGCTTTGTTCCGCCCGGTTTAACGGTCTTTTAGCAGCTGACGTGTATCTTTTAATTGAAAGGGCATATTGACTGTGATTTTTTCCATTATAGCGATGACCGAAACGATCCGCTTTACTCAACAGATCAGCCATTATTTCCTGTTTGATGAGGGCATTAAAATCCTGAGCAGGGTTTACTGAACGGCCCTGTAGATGTTGAGAAGAGCTTGCTCCGGAAGAATGGTGAAATTCATGGCGACCCGGCGCAGTGCGGGGGGGATTATCCCATGGTCTGACTGTGGCATGTCTGTATCGTCCACGCCCTGAAGAGGGGGCATGCCCTTTCGGTTGGTTGTAATCATTACCTGATCTTGTGTATTTACCACTGATACCAGCAGATCTTCTATCCATAATTATATTTCATTAATTCATGAGAATATAAAAAGCAGACTGCGGTTCTGTTCAGAAGTTCATTTTGCTGAACGGTTTATAAACGCAAGTGGTTGGCGAAGAGCATCTACTCTGAATTGTGAAAACGGTTCCTGAGTCACGATGGCAGGGAGACGATTACTGGCTGTTTGTTCTCTTCTTTATTTGATCAATAAATGGTTTCATTAAATCCTGGTTGCAAAGCCGGTTAACCGGAATTTCAATGACCTCAAATCCTGATTTTTGCAGCAGTGCGATTTTAAGCAGCGTCGAACCCTTCCTGGTTTTGAAATCACCATTGACGTAATGAGACGATCCCTGAACTTCAATCACCATGTTGTGATCTGGCAGTAGCAGGTCAACCGGAGGTAATGAGTTCAGACTCTTTTCTTCTTCAATCTTCAAAGAGGGCATGCATGATTGGAGTTGATTGCGGAAGACGGCCTGATGTTTTGAAATGGTTGTCTGGTAATGGGGGTTGAACGGACTCGCTCTGCCAAGCCAACTTGCGGCCATGACAATGATGGTTTGATCCTCCTCATTATCTGGGAATGTATTTTCCAGGCGAGTCAACAGGATATCCATGTGCTTTTCAAGCACGTTATTTTTATTGGCATTGGAGTTTAGAGCCAACCTTGCACAGCATACCATTACGCCCCAGAGAGACATCGATATATCTTGCCTGCAGAGCTGAGGGTTTTCACTGATTCGGTAGACAAGCGATTCGAATGCAGAGGTAACCACATTCCGCTTAACGAGTTCACCCAGTTTCGCCATGGCCCACAGCAGGTTGGCGATACCCTGTGGTTTAAAGTTAGCTTTCTGTGCGCTCACGTTGGGTAACAGCGCGGCCACAGCCGCATTGAACTCTGGTGTCCACGCCTGCCCGTTATCCACCAGTTTTGCCATGGCCCACAGCAGGTTGGCGGTGTGTTGAGGAATAAATTGGTCTTTCTGTATTTTCACGTGGGGCAACAGAGCGACCACGGCATTGTTAAGCGCTGGTATCTGCTCCTGCCCGTTGTGCGCCAGTTTCGCCATGGCCCACAGCAGGTTGGCGATCTCTTGTGGTTTAAAGGTAGCTCTCAGATCATTCACGTGGGGCAACAGTGCGGTCA
>NZ_JAGHQV010000360.1:0-727 GCF_017744175.1 Thalassotalea sp. G20_0
GTATCAACCGGAGCTGGTGAGAACTACTTACCGGGGACGTGCATATGATGCGGTAGTACTGGGCAGTGGTAACCGGGCTAACCCCATGGCCACTTCAAATACTGACCGTTACTACGTTATCCGTGATACCAATATTTTCTATAACCGCTTTGGCAGTTGTAATGACTGCACAACACCGCCCAACATTATTTCCCATAGCGATCTGTACGATGCCAGCCGTAACCTTATCCAGCAGGGTACTGATCAGCAAACCGCTAATGGCTTGTCGCTACTGGACAGTAGTAAAGGCTGGTATATCAACCTTTCCGCTTCGGGAGAAAAGACAACCACCACTGGCGATGTTTACAGCGGACAGTTGCTTTATAGCACCTATGCACCTTCCTCTGCCCCGGGGGCCAACATTTGCACACCCAGTATCGGTTCCAGCCGCTTTTATGTGGTGGACCTTCACACTGCTTCGGCGATTCGTGACGTAGACAATGATAGTGATAAAGAGATAAATGACCGCTTTTCCTTATTTTCTGTCGTAGGGCTGCCCGGTGATGCCACTATTGTCTCCCTTGGTAAAGACAGCAACCTGATCGATTTGAATACCGGATACAGCGGTGCTGCCAATGAAGTCGGTATGCATCGCAGTGGCTGGATAGAACAATAACAAAACATCAGGAGCACAATAACATGGAAAACACCTCAGGCTTTACGCTTATCGAGCTAATTATCGCCGTTG
>NZ_JAGHQV010000361.1:0-725 GCF_017744175.1 Thalassotalea sp. G20_0
TATCCAGATATTGTAAAAATCCGTTTTGTTATTAATGCGTTGTAGCTGAAGTGAAAAGTCGCTGATCCACTCTTTTTCAAGCAGCTGCTGGTAGGTTTGTTCAAATAATGGCCTGTTTTTGCTGGTTGGTGGATTTTTGTTAATGGGTTGGATAAGACGTTTAAACTCTCTTTGATCCTCTTGAGAGACAGTGACTAAAGCTAGTTGTTTAAAGAGGAACATCGCTACCAGCTCATCAATGTAGAGCTGCTGGTTGCCATGTTCTTGCAGGCTGTCAATATAGTGCCGGATAACCTCTGGCCAGCTGTTTAATGCTTCTTCCACTCTCTTACCCCCGTCGGTAAAGCCCTAATTGATGGTGATAGTCATACTCATGCATATTTTCTTGCATCTCCGGAGCGCGTAGCTCCCCGAAATTCCAGCTAACCTGCGGCAAGTCCATGCCCAGATCGCTGGCCAGTGTCTGATATATGGTCTCTGGCGACTGATCAAGCCAGAAGTGCATTCCCTGGCCCAATGTGAGCGGTGGTGCCGTTTCGATGCCGGGGTTATCTCCGAACTTTGGTGGCTTGGCTGCTTCGTTATACCAGCGCCAATAGGATGTACTGTGGTGGTCATGAAGCCATAAGTAATAGGCCTCATCTTTTTCAGACAGACGGAACTTCTGCTGGCGCTGCACTTCACCACACCACCAGGGCTTTATGGGCTGTTCGCTATCCCACCAG
>NZ_JAGHQV010000362.1:0-724 GCF_017744175.1 Thalassotalea sp. G20_0
CCGGTGCCTGACAGTCCCTGGCCACCAAATGGCTGAACACCGACGACAGCGCCAGTCTGGTTCCTGTTGATATAGATATTACCCACCTTGACCCGCTGCTCAATAAACGTCGCCGTCACTTCGTTTCTAGTGTGAATTCCCAGGGTAAGGCCATACCCGGTACTGTTGATCTGCTTAATCACCTCGGGTAACGCTTTTGCGTCGTAACGAATCACATGGAGAACAGGGCCGAAGTGCTCCTTCTCCAGTTGGCCAATATGGTCAATTTCAACGGCAACCGGCGCAACAAAGCTGCCGTTAGCGCAATCCGCTGGCAGTTGGCATTCAAACAGCAGCCTGGCTTCTTGTTTCATTCGTTTGATATGTGCCTGTAGTAACTGGCGGGCTTTCTCATCAATAACCGGGCCAATATCGGTAGAATGAAGACTCGGATTGCCGATAGACAGCTCCTCCATTGCCCCCTGCAACAGAGCGATCACCCGGTCAGCAATATCTTTCTGCACATAAAGTACCCTGAGCGCTGAGCAGCGCTGTCCGGCACTGCCAAAGGCGGACAAAAGAACATCATTAACCACCTGCTCAGGCAGTGCGGTGGAATCGACGATCATGGCATTCTGGCCACCTGTTTCAGCAATCAACGGTATCATCGGGCCCGGACGATTCGCCAGCGACTGATTAATCAACCGGGCGGTTTCCGTGGAGCCGGTGAAAGCGACACCGGCAA
>NZ_JAGHQV010000363.1:0-723 GCF_017744175.1 Thalassotalea sp. G20_0
ATACAGGCATGGCACAGTCAGAAAGGTGAATGTGCCACCGTCCTATATCCAGAAGCGTAATGAATGTCACCCTGCTTCTGACGCCTGCTCTGCTAACCATCCACCAGGACATTCAATAAAACCTGTTAATGATTTTAGTGCTCTCATTACACAAGAAAAAATGGATTGGCTGGCGGGGATACCTGCTCGTTATGGTGACGGCTATGATGGTAGAAATCATAGTCAATTTGCCTGTTCAATCAAATGGTACACATCAGGGTCAAAACGACCATTAAATCATAGTGAACAACGCCAACTGATACCAATGTTGCACGATTTTAAAGCGACACCCGGGTGGAGCTGGCGAAGCCTGACAACAACGCTTCATTCATTGACGTCAGCGGGTGTTTTTACCCCTTATAAAGGCATGGATGAAGGGGTTAAGGAAACTCAAGCCGCTTTACTGTCAAATTTACTTGATGCAGTAATACGTAAGTGCAACCCAAAAAATGAAACCAGGGATATTGATGTACAAGGTATCAGCAACCTGCTGTGGGCCGTGGCAAAACTGGTGGACAATGGGCTGGAGCTTGAGAAGATAACGAAGCTGAAAGAGGCCGTGGCTGCGCTGTTGCCCCGGGTGAAAACCAAAGCCGAATCAAAAGAAGAGAAAGACCACTTCAAGCCACAGGAAGTCGCGAACCTGCTGTGGGCTGTGGCGAAATTGGTGGACAACGGGCTGGC
>NZ_JAGHQV010000364.1:0-723 GCF_017744175.1 Thalassotalea sp. G20_0
ATATTGATGTCTCTCTGGGGAGTAATGGTATGCTGTGCCAGGTTGTCTCTAGTCTCCAATGCCAATAAAAATCTTGAAAAGCACATGCATGACCTGTTTACTCGCCTGGATAATACATCCCCAGATAATGAAGAGGATCAATCCATCATTGCCATGGCCGCAAGTTGGCTTGGCAGAGCGTGTCCGTTCGTCCCCCATTACCAGACAATCATTTCAAAACCTCAATCCGACTTCCGCAATCAACTCCAATTATGCATTCCATCTTTGAAGATTGAAGAAGAAAAGAGTCTGAACTTATTACCTCCGGTTGACCTGCTACTGCCAGATCACAACATGGTGATTGAAGTTCAGGGACCGTGTCATTACGTAGGTGGTGATTTCAAAACCAGGAATGGTTCGACCCTGCTTAAAATCGCACTGCTGCAAAAATCAGGATTTGAGGTCATTGAAATCCCGGTTAACCAGCTTTGGAACCGGGATTTAATGAAACTTATTGATCAAATAAAGACCAGGGTAGGCATCCCGCCACAGGGTCATGGCTCTGTATCACTTAAAAACGGGGGGCAGATGAGGCATACGTTACTGCCAATAAAGGATCGCAACCCTCAGATCACTGTTACTAAACCGTCGAAAAATATGTAGAAGATCAAACAGGCAAACCAAAAAGCAGAAAAAGGAAGAGAAAAAACAGCCAGTAATCTCCTCCCTTCCATCATGACTCAA
>NZ_JAGHQV010000365.1:0-718 GCF_017744175.1 Thalassotalea sp. G20_0
GCGTTATATTTTCTAAGCTGCCTGTGCGGCAGTGAACTCCCTGCCCTTAATTCACAACAACCCGAAGGATTTCTAAGCTGCCTGTGCGGCAGTGAACGAACGGTTCTTCCGCACCTTTGCCCACGGCATTTTCTAAGCTGCCTGTGCGGCAGTGAACGTTTCGGCGCGGTTCAGGGCTACCTGATGTTCTTTCTAAGCTGCCTGTGCGGCAGTGAACAACAACAGTGGTCGTGCATTACTGGGTGATAATTTCTAAGCTGCCTGTGCGGCAGTGAACAATGGCTTAATAGCTCGATTGGCTTCCATACCTTTCTAAGCTGCCTGTGCGGCAGTGAACTTTATGGAAGCGTTGAAACCAGTGGGCCTGAATTTCTAAGCTGCCTGTGCGGCAGTGAACGGTGCATTCTCGGGTACGGTTTCACCAGCGTGTTTTCTAAGCTGCCTGTGCGGCAGTGAACGTCTTGATATGTTGGAATATCCTTTTTAATCATTTCTAAGCTGCCTGTGCGGCAGTGAACAAAATGAAACCTTTACCGTCACTGCCATACTGTTTCTAAGCTGCCTGTGCGGCAGTGAACGTATTGTTGACTACGCATAACCTTTGCATGTGCTTTCTAAGCTGCCTGTGCGGCAGTGAACTTTTATAAAGGCAGGGGGACAGGTCTAAAAGCTTTCTAAGCTGCCTGTGCGGCAGTGAACCTGAAGAGCTGTATTTTAA
>NZ_JAGHQV010000366.1:0-716 GCF_017744175.1 Thalassotalea sp. G20_0
TGTTAGCCGTACATTGAATTAAGTAGCACTATTGATAACATAATTTGGAGTGTTACTAATGAGAATATTTGGATTGTTTTCAACAGCGATGGATATTGTTGAATGTTTTAGATCCGCAAGTGTCTGTGACTCTTTGCTATTTCTGCTAATTATTTTACTTCTTTTGTTAATCGAAGATAAGCTGAATAATGCAGTCTAGCGCACTAGACTGCTAACCATATTATCTAACTTCAATGATAGTATCTGGTTCTGCAGGCCAGTCTTGAGGCTGGCCATATTGAATAAGCTTATTATTGTAAAAATAGAACCACGTAACTGTGCTTTCCATGCCTGTAAGTGGATTTCTCTTTTTATGCCCGCTTGGGATGAAAGAATATTCATCTACAAGAAGCTCCAACACTTCTACAGTTCCGCCAGGGTACCTTTTAGCCCCTCTCGGTTTTACTTCTGGAAATAGGCTGGCAAATTCTTTTTTGCTCATTCCCATTTCCATAGCAATTACACGCTTGTCATAATCAGATTGACTTATTCCTGAAGTGCTGCAGCCAGTTAAAAGCACAGACAGAACAGCAACTAAAAACTTCCTTTAAGTATTTTGATATTCATTAAAATCTACTGCTGAAAATTTTACTCACCCTACAGTAACACAGGTTAAGTCACCTGAATGTAAGTAATTTCTCGCCAAGTGCTGCCATGCTTGGCTGTACGGCTAACGC
>NZ_JAGHQV010000367.1:0-714 GCF_017744175.1 Thalassotalea sp. G20_0
ACATGGAGGAAATATTGGTGACCAGTGCCCGGTCGAGTGGTTTGCCCTTAACGTCCTCGTCTTTGCCCTCCTGCCAGCCCTCTTTCAAGCAGGGCAGCGTCAGGAAGGCCTTCACGTCCTTATCTTTTGGTAAGCCTTTGCCATTACACATGGAGGAAATATTGGAGACCAGTGCCCGGTCGAGCGGTTTGCCCTTAACGTCCTCGTCTTTGCCCTCCTGCCAGCCCTCTTTCAAGCAGGGCAGGGTCAGGAAGGCCTTCACGTCCTTATCTTTTGGTAAGCCTTTGCCATTACACATGGAGGCTATTTGTTTCAAGCATGGGTTATCAGCAATCGACTGAATGTTTTCCCCGGGTACTTCTGCAAACTCCTTTATCTGAGTCTTCGATTTGAGCATACTCGTAAGGCAGCTGGTATTTGTAATCTGCTGGGTATTTACAGCTAAAAAGAACGTGTTAGCCTTAGCAAAATAACCTTCGAAAGTCTGATAATCTTTAACAATGCTGAAGTTTTTTAACTTGGAAAAGAGCGAGTGTGCGGGCGGCTTACCCCTGTCTCGCGCTAGTTGGATTTTCCTGTCATTGAGCGTTTTCAGCAGTATCCCGGCATTCTTTAGTACTGCTTGTATTTCTTGATTATTTAAATGTATTCGTAGTTCATTTTGCTGACTTACAGAAAATTCTGAAATTGCTGTTTCACTGTTAATTTCTGTAG
>NZ_JAGHQV010000368.1:0-714 GCF_017744175.1 Thalassotalea sp. G20_0
GCGTAAAAGATATGGAAGTCAAAAGTTAAAGTTTTATATTGGTGATGTCCGGGATTATCAGAGTATCCACAGTGCTTTGCGTGGTGTTGATTATGTTTATCATGCTGCTGCGTTAAAACAAGTTCCCTCCTGTGAGTTCTATCCATTGGAAGCCGTCAAGACCAATGTGTTAGGTACAGAGAATGTTCTTGAGGCAGCTATTGCCAATAGCGTTTCCCGTGTTGTTTGCTTGAGTACAGATAAAGCCGTCTACCCGATTAATGCCATGGGTATATCCAAAGCTATGATGGAGAAAGTAGTTGTTGCCAAATCACGTAATGTTCCTGATGGTACCATGATCTGCACGACCCGTTATGGCAATGTCATGGCTTCACGAGGTTCTGTTATTCCTCTGTTTGTAGATCAGATCAATAATGATCAACCGATCTCTATTACAGATCCTTCGATGACGCGATTTATGATGACACTGGATGATGCAGTAGATCTGGTGATTCATGCCTTTTTGTATGGCAGGAATGGTGATATTTTTGTACAAAAAGCTCCAGCAGCCACCATCAATGTTCTTGCCCGCGCTATTTTGGAGTTGATGGAAATGCCACAGCATCCAATCAGGATTATAGGGACTCGACATGGTGAGAAACTGTATGAAGCTCTGTGCAGCCGTGAAGAGATGTTAGCAGCAGAAGATCAGGGAGAGTACTACCGTATACCAGC
>NZ_JAGHQV010000369.1:0-713 GCF_017744175.1 Thalassotalea sp. G20_0
ATGTGAAAACCAAAGCCGAATCAAAAGAAGAGAAAGACCACTTCAACCCGCAGGAAGTCGCCAACCTGCTGTGGGCCGTGGCGAAACTTGTGGATAACGGGTTGGAGCTGAAGAAGACAACGCAGCTTAAAGGAACCGTGGTCGCGCTGTTGCCCTGTGTACAAAACAAAGCCGAATCAAAAGAAAAGAAAGACCACTTCAAGCCACAGGAAGTCTGCAACCTGCTGTGGGGTGTGGCGAAACTGGTGGACAACGGGCTCGAGCTGGAGGAGACAGCAAAGCTCAAAGAGGCCCTGGCCGCGCTGTTGTACCATGTGAAAACCAAAGCCGAATCAAAAGCAGAGAGAAGTCAATTCAATTCTCAAATTGCCGTCAATCTGCTGTGGGCCGTGGCGAAACTGGGTGAGGCCATTGAGCCGAACCTGATTAAATTTACTTTCGATTTTCTTGTCGACAGAATCAGTAAAAACCCTCAACTCTCTCAGCAAGATATATCGATGTCTCTCTGGGGAGTCATGGTATTCTGTGCCAGAGTTTATCTGGACTCAGGTAGCAATAATAAAAACCCGCTAGAAAAGCACATAGATGAACTATTTTCTCGCCTGGGAAATTCATCCCCGGACAATATAGAGGTTCAAACCGTTATTGCCATGGCCGCAAGTTGGCTTGGCAGAGCATGTCCGGTGGTCCCCCATTACCAGACAGTCATTTCA